>JASJGW010000178.1:0-23410 GCA_033791305.1 Gammaproteobacteria bacterium
TTACCGGCAATATATTTGATGACGTCGCCTGACCCTTAGTATGCTGGTCAGGCGTTTTTATTGGCAGTAATACAAACACTAAATACCAGGGAAGACGCTAATGCTAAGTGCGGCAGGGATTGGTTCCGGTCTGGATGTTGACTCGATTGTCAGCCAGTTGATGGCGTTTGAACGCCGGCCCCTGGTGACCTTGCAGAATCAACTGACTGATATCGATGCCAAGGTCAGTGCCTATGGAGAATTGAAGAGCGCCCTGTCCACCTTCCAGACCGCCATGCAGGGCCTCAGTACGCCTGCTGCGTTGAAGGTGTTTACAACTACGTCCGGGACCGATAATGTTTTTACAGCCTCGGCAAGCAACACCGCTGCTGCCTCAAGCTTCGAGGTTGAGGTCGTTCGGCTTGCCGAACGTCACAAGTTTGCTTCCGCTGAAATGCTTGATACCGATACCATCGGTGGCAGGAGGAATAATGATGGGTTGAATATCCAGGTGGGGTCCGATTCTGCCAATGTCCTGTCTGTCGATCTCAGTACCGCCAGTACCCTCGGTGATATCCGCGATGCCATCAACACCGATGCCGCCAATCCGGGCGTGACCGCAACGCTTGTCTTTGGCAATAATGGCAACCAGAAGCTGGTATTGACTGCGCGCGACAGTGGTGCAGACAACGCACTGACCCTCTCATACAAGGGCAGGGTAGGGGCGGCGGATTTCGGTTTCCAGGAGATCAATAATATTGGCGGCGATACCACGCTGCTGGACGCAGAAATCAGTGTAGACGGTTATTCTGTTACGCGCGCCACCAATACCATCGATGACGTGATAACGGGTGTGACTCTCGACCTGCATAATGCCGATCCGGGTATACCTTACACCCTCGATATCGGGCGCGATACAGCAGCCGTAGCTGAATCGGTGCAGGCCTTTGCCGATGCCTACAACGAGATTTTGACGTCCATCGATACTTTGCGTGACAAGGGGCTGGCGACGGATAGTGCCTTGTTCGGCATCGAGCAGGGGCTGCGCAGCGTGATCAACACGCCGGCGACCGGCTTGAACAGTGGTCTTGCCTACCTGGCTGAAGTTGGTGTTACCTTTTCCAGAGAAGGTATTATGACCGTCAATGCGACGGATGTGGAAAGTGTGCTCGCCAATAATTTCAATGCTATCTCGGAATTGTTCTCTACAGCCGGGCAGGGTTTTGCCAATCGCCTGGATGCGCGGGTTGATGACTGGCTGGATATTGACGGCCTGATCAATGGGCGCACAGACGGACTTGATAGTCGCAAAAGATTGTTGCAATCACGTGAAGAATCAGTGGAGTACCGTATGGGGCAAATCGAGGCATCCCTGTATGCAGAATTTACCCGGCTGGATACCCTGCTGGGAAGTATGCAGGTAACCAGTGATTATTTATCCCAGCAACTGCAGTTGTTACCCAGTTTTAATAACGATAACTAGTCTTGTAGCTATTCATAAGGACATTTGCGGCTTGCCAGACAATCATTACCTTGTGAGTGGTTTAACCGGAAAGCTGGCAGTGTTTTTGCATGTACTGTTCCAGGGCAGCGGTTCCTGCATCTGCAGGCGTTTGGTAAACTCAGTGACAGTTGGTTAACCAGCTGCAGGAATGGCCTTGAGAGTGGCGGGTAATCTAATTACATGGAAAGGAAGCCGTTAAAATGAAAAATACAGGTGGAAAGGGGGCTGCAGGTGAGTACGCCGCTGTAGGGACCCAGACTGGTGTTACGGAGGCAACACCTCACCGGCTGATACAGATGCTGCTGGATGGTGCACTGGACAAGATAGCCAGGGCCAAGGGTGCGATGCAACGCAGGGAAATCGCAGAAAAAGGCAGCTGCATTAACAGTGCCAGTTCAATTATCCTCGGGCTGCATGACAGCCTGGACATGGAGGCTGGTGGTGAGATGGCCGCCAATCTGTCTAACCTTTATGACTACATGATCCGTCGCCTTATGGAAGGGCACGCGGCCAATGACATGGACGCGCTGGATGAAGTCGCCAGTCTGCTGCGTGAAATAAAACGCGGCTGGGATGCCATCCCGGATGAAGCTATTAATGGTGGCGAGATGGTCAAATCAATGGTTGGGACCTAAGTCCCTGTCTCATATATTTTTCTAAGATGAGTGTCGCGGTGAGGCAAGAACAGCTGGGTGTACTGGTCGAGGTCAGTCGGCGCATGCAGGAGTGTGCCGGGGCGGGTGACTGGGAAGCCGTCAGTCATTTGCAGGAAAAGAGCCTGCAACTTGCGGGCGAATTGTTTTCCGATGCAATTCCAGTTGCAGAAGCGCAGGCAGTAACCGAAGCTGTAAATGAAGTGCTGCAGATTAATAAGCGTGTTGTGGATCTGGGTATCGAGGCGCGTGAAGTATGTCTTAATGAGATGGACCAGCTGCAACAGAGCCGTCGGGCTGTAAAGGAATATACGGCAAATACAGTGTGAGAATTCAGAAATTCCCCCTTACCCGGCTGGTTTTATGCAGGTGGCTCTAGGCCGGTCTCCCGGGTCCAGACCAGCCAGCTGATGATCTTGAATTTTGCGACCGAGAGCGCTCCCCGACGGCTGCGATTTGAAGAGCCAGACATGGCTTCCTGCACCTCTTCCCGTGTTGCCTCATAGATCTCAGAGGGTTCATAGTCTTGATCCATAATGACAAGCAGGACGGTGTCCCATTCCCCGTTGGGATTAAGCTGGCCAATGCGTGCACCTGTTTTTTGCTCCGTGGTAATAACACGTGATTTTATCTGGATACGCTGGCCTTCACGTTGATTATTACCGATTGCATCGACTCCGCCTGTACGTTGATCGCAGAGCGTAAGCCCGAGAAGTCGTGCGGCGTCATAACGTGCGATCTCGCCTGAAACAGGTAACGACTGGCCTGTGGATCGCCGGAACTCAGCCGCCAGGCGGCGTGTTTCAGTAATGAGTTTGTCGATTGAATATATAGTCACACACGGTCACCTGTAACAGCTTGAATGCAAATCATGAGGATATTGTTGCCTGATTGTAACTATTCAGCTCGCCACAAAGACACCTGGATATAAAGATATCCAAAGAGATGCTGAAAGCAAAGCTTTGTTTCCGGGACTGTCATCAATGAACCAAATATATAGAAGCCCTGTGCTTTCCGTGCATCTGTGGTGAATAAATACACCTGCCTTTCCATGTACATAGTGAGCAACAGTCATACCTGTCAGGCCTTGCTGGCAGCCAGCTGGAAACGCTGGCCATTCCGTGTGCACCCCAGGGTATTACGGATTTCTGTTTCAACATCTTCGAATGCAGGGGGAAGTGTATGGGTGGTCACGCGATGCATTTACTCGCCATATTGGGGGTGCACGAGGCGCCAGAAAATTGTCGGGGCAGATTTGGAAGTGTATTTAAGCGCGATTTAAAAATGGCGCCTGAGAGCTGGCATGTTATAACCTATTGTATATACTAGAAAACATAAATTGGCATGTTGCGTGCATGGTTAAACCGGGAAGAGAAACTGGCCCGTCAGGGGGCAAACGGGGAATGGATTTGGCCGCTCGTATTGCAGACCCGTAGCTAGTCCGGGGAGTGGAACATCGAGTTTATGGGTGATGATGCTGTAACTGAGATGCTGTAGTTCCAGTCAGCTTTTCATCGGGGCAAGGAGGTCATGTGATGAACAAGCCTGTTTCGCAGGTACTGAAAACCGGGCTGATTGCCGAGGACAAGCGTACCCGGGAACTGGTAACACTGTCGCAACGCGTAGCTGCTTCGGATGTTACCGTGATGATTAGTGGCGAGTCCGGCACCGGTAAAGAAGTTCTGGCACGTTTTATTCACGATCATTCAGAACGGGTGGAAGGTCCATTTGTGGCCATTAACTGTGCTGCCATCCCAGAGAATATGCTTGAAGCCGTCCTGTTTGGCTATGAAAGGGGCGCCTTTACCGGGGCCCATAAATCCAGTCCCGGAAAGTTTGAGCAAGCACAGGGTGGGACGCTACTTCTTGATGAAATAACCGAGATGGAGCTTGGGCTACAGGCAAAGCTGCTGCGCGTGTTGCAGGAGCGAGAAGTCGAACGTCTTGGTGGCGATACCCCGATAGCGCTTGACATTCGTATCCTTGCTACGACGAACCGTAACATGCGTGAAGCAGTAAGCAATGGCCGATTCCGACAAGACCTGTATTACCGGATAAATGTCTTTCCACTGAATATACCTGCCCTGCGTGACAGACCCGAAGATATCGTACCACTTGCACAACAGCTTGCTTGTCGTCATGAAAAGAGTGGTACATACCCGGATTTCTCCCGTGAAGCCGTACAGTACCTGCGGTCGCATGCCTGGCCCGGAAATGTGCGGGAGTTGGAAAATGTTATCCAGCGAGCATTAATTCTTAAGGCGGGGCATTGCATAGAAGCGACCGATATCTGTCTTGATGAAGAGGTAGGTCTGGCAGCTCCTGTGACACAGGAATATGCAATCGGGGTTGGTAGTGAAATGAGTACGGGCAGGATGCTGGAAAAAGATCTCAGAATGAAAGAGCGGGAGTTGATTATTGCAGCACTGGAAGCCGGAAATGGCACTCGTAAGGATGTGGCACATCGATTGGGAATAAGTCCGCGGACTCTCAGGTACAAGCTGGCCCGCTTACGTGATGCGGGAATGGGAATTCCCCTGTCAGCTGGTACGAGAAATGCATGAATTCATTATCTATAAGGGTATGGCTATCAATAGCGGGAATAAGTCATGAGTGAGAACGGAATTGAATCTGTGTTGAGTCAGATACGTGCCTTGTCATCGCAGGCGCAGGGTCCTGCGGCAACAGCGGCAAAAGATGGTGCCGAGCGGCCAGATTTTGCCGGCTTGTTGCAAGAGTCTGTCAACAATGTGAACGAGATCCAGCAGACTGCCGGGAACCTGGCAGCGGCTTTTGAGGCAGAAGACCCGAATGTAGATCTGGCTCAAGTAATGATTGCGGTGGAAAAATCTGGTTTGGCCTTCCAGGCGTTGACCCAGGTGCGCAATAAACTGATATCAGCCTACCAGGAAATCATGAACATGCCCGTTTGATGTTGAGCGGTTCAAATGAGAAAGGTTATTAAATATGGCACTTATCAACACTAACAATCTGGTGGCGCAGTCGAGAGGCTTTTATGCACTGCCGGTATTGCGGCAGGTCGGTTTGATGATTGGTCTGGCGGCAAGTGTGGCACTGGGGGTTTACGTCGTCCTCTGGTCACAAACGCCTGACTACAGCATGTTGTACGGGGGGCTGTCAGATGCGGACGCAGCACAGGTAGCAGAATCACTTGAACAAGAGGGTATTCCGTACCGTATCGAGCGTGGGTCTGGGGCAATCACGGTACCCGGCAGCCAGGTTCGCGAGGCACGTTTGAAACTGGCGTCCAAAGGTCTGCCGAGAGGTGACGGAAGTGGCTTCGAGCTGTTCGAGAAATCCAGTAGTTTTGGCACCAGCCGTTTTATGGAAACGGCCAAATATAACCGTGCCATAGAAGGCGAACTGGCGCGGACTATTGCAAAATTGCAAAGTGTGGAAAGTGCGCGCGTTCACCTTGCTATCCCCAAACAGTCGGTTTTTGTCCGTGACAAGAGCAAGACACGCGCCTCGGTAGTACTGAACCTGTTTTCAGGGGCTCGCCTGGATGAGGAACGCATCACCGGGATTGTACATCTGGTGGCCGCAAGTGTTCCGGGGCTGGAGGCAGACCAGGTGACGGTCATCGACCAGAAAGGACGATTGCTCACTAGCCGCGGCACAAGTGGTATCGCGGCAAGTTCCAGTCAACTGGCCTACACACGCAGTCTCGAATCACTCTATGCGCAACGTATCAAGGACATTCTTGTACCGATCCTGGGTGAAGATGGTGTCCGGGCCCAGGTCGTAGCGGATATAGATTTTACCACGGTAGAAACAACTACCGAGAGTTATCAACCGGATAACAGGGCAGTGCGTAGTGAGGAAATCATCGAGGAAAAGACCAGCGGGATGGGTGTTTCGGGTGTGCCGGGGGCACTCAGTAATCAGCCACCACAGGGTGGTACGACAGGTGTGGTAGAGAGTACAGGAGAAGCTGCCGCACCCGTTAACAGTAGCAGTCATGCCACGCGTAATTACGAGATGGACCACAGCGTCAGTCATTCGCGCACTGCGCCTGGTGATGTGCAGCGCTTGTCTGTTGCGGTGGTAGTGGATTACAGCGAGCGGGCCAGGGAAGATGGTAGCCTGGAGCGTGTGCCTCTTGGTGAAGAAGAAATGACACGCATTACGGCACTGGTCAAGGACGCGGTGGGCTATGACGCCGAGCGTAATGACAGTGTCAACGTAAGCAATATTTCATTCAAGGTCATGGAGGAAATGGAGCCCTTGCCCGCGGCACCGGTTTGGCAGCAAGCCTGGTTATGGGATGTTGGCAAGAAGGGACTGGGTGGCTTGATGGTTCTACTGCTGGTATTTGGTGTCCTGAAGCCGTCGTTGCGAAGTCTGGCTGCAAATTCGGCGCAAGTCGCTGCCTTACCACCGGGGGCGGCTGATGGTCAGCCGTCACTAGCGGAGGATCAGCTCAGTCTTGGTAGTCAACCGGCTACTCCTCCAATGTCGCAAGAACAGCAGTTTGCCATGGCCAGGGAAATGATTGCAAAAAATCCGCAACAGGGGGCGAAGGTGATAAAGGATTGGGTTGCAGCTGATGGCTGATAAGGAAAACACTCTTAGTGGTACAGAAAGTGCTGCAGTACTGCTGCTAAGCCTCGGTGAAGAGCAAGCAGCCAGTATTCTCAGGAATATGGAGCCGCGAGAAGTACAAAAAGTCAGCGCAGCCATGTCCTCGTTATCCGGTGGTGCAGAAAAACAGGTTGGCGCGGTGCTGGGTAATTTTGTTGCAGATGTCGGTGGACAGTCATCATTAGGAGTTAGCTCTGATCAATTTGTGAGTAATGTACTGGAGCAGGCCTTTGGTGCAGAGAAAGCCGGGAATTTGCTCAATCATGTGCTTGATGGGGGTGGTTCCAAGGGGTTGGAAACCCTGAAATGGATGGACCCGCTGGCAGTTGCCGATGTTATCAGGAAGGAACACCCGCAGATTCTTGCCATAGTCTTGTCACAGCTTGATTCAGATCAGGCGGCTGCGGTCCTGAAGGAGTTCCCGGAAGAAATCCGTGTCGATATCCTGATGCGAGTTGCGCGGATGGATACGATTCATCCATCTGCCCTGAAAGAACTCGATGAGATACTTGCAAAACAGT
The DNA here is from genome assembly GCA_033791305.1 of Gammaproteobacteria bacterium. GTDB lineage: Bacteria > Pseudomonadota > Gammaproteobacteria > UBA9214 > UBA9214 > UBA9214. The sequence continues at coordinate 7,263 of JASJGW010000178.1, forward strand.
TCAGTTCATCAGGCGGAGGAAAACCATCCGTCGCGGGTGGTACAAAAACGGTGGCTGACTTGCTTAACTATATGGGTAAAGAAGATGAGACTGTGCTTTCCAGTGGTATTACTGAGCTGGATGAAGCCCTGGGTCAGGAAATATCTGAACTGATGTTTGTGTTTGAAAACCTGAAGGATGTTGATAATCGCGGTATTCAGGCGTTGCTGCGTGAAGTGTCATCTGACTCACTGGTCATCGCACTCAAGGGTGCAGATGATGAAATCAGTGAAAAGATTTTCTCGAATATGTCCAAGCGTGCAGCTGAGATGTTGCGTGATGATCTGGAAACCAAAGGGCCAGTGAAGCTGAGTGAAGTGCAGGATGCCCAGAAAGAGATTCTTGTTGTCGCGCAACGTATGGCAGAGTCCGGAGACCTTGTACTTGGCGGAAAGGGTGGCGACGAATATGTCTAGAGATATCGAGGTGGATAACGAGAATAATTGTCAGCGCTGGAGCCTTCCCGAGCTGGGAGAGCCCGACAATGATTGTTCCGCCCAGATGACGGCTGGAGATTTGGAAGAATTTCAGCAGCAGGCTTACCAGGATGGTTTTGATCGTGGCCGCAGGGAGGGGCAGGAGGCCGGCCGGCAGGCAATGGCAGAGCAGGCCGGTAGACTTGAGCAACTTATGTGTACCTTGACGCGTCCATTTGAGGACCTGGACCAGCAAGTGGAAAAAGAGCTGCTTGAACTGGTCTTTGTGATTGTTCGTCAGCTGGTGGGGAATGAAATCAGGGAAAACCCCGGGCAGATTATGGCAATCGTGCATAAAGCGGTGGCTGTGTTGCCGAGTGCTTCGCGCAATCTGCAATTATACCTCCATCCGGAAGATGCGCGGCTGGTTCATGAGCTGTTACCGGGATCAGATGGCGAAACACCGTGGTACATAATCGAGGATACTTCTGTGGGCCGTGGCGGTTGCCGGATAGCCACTGATACTTCACAGGTTGATGCAACCGTTGAGGCGCGGCTGGATAACATTATTGCGTCACTTGTTGGTGGCAAAAGTGATGAGGATGCGTCGGAATGAACGCAGTAACCGGGATTCCATCGGCACAACGCAGTGAACTCTGGGCAGGCCGCCTTGCTGATTTTCGAAAACGACTCAACACACCCGTGCCACTGGTCGTCGAAGGCAAGCTGGTTCGCATGGTGGGATTGACGCTGGAGGCGGTCGGTTGCCAGGCTCCCATTGGTGCACGTTGTGATGTGCTGACGTCGACGGGTAATCGGGTTGAAGCCGAGGTGGTTGGTTTCTCTGACGAGAAGACGATCCTTATGCCAACCGGTGATATCCGGGGCCTGACACCCAACGCACGTGTAATACCATCAAAAAAGGTGTGTGAAGCAGTTGTTGGTGATGGCTTGCTAGGCCGGGTGGTGGATGCTTCGGGGCGACCGCTTGATGGCAAAGGCCCTGTCATTGCGGATAAGCGTGTGCCATTGACAGGACGTTTGATTAATCCCCTGGCACGGCAACCCATTACCGAGACACTTGATGTTGGCGTACGCTCGATTAATGCCTTGCTGACTGTCGGACGTGGGCAGCGCATGGGTTTGTTTGCCGGGAGTGGCGTCGGCAAGAGTGTGTTGCTTGGCATGATGACACGTTTTACGGCTGCAGATGTCGTCGTTGTCGGTCTCATCGGAGAGCGTGGGCGTGAGGTCAAGGAATTTGTACAAAACATCCTGGGTGAAGCAGGATTGTCACGTTCCGTTGTGGTGGCAGCACCTGCAGATCAACCTCCCTTAATGCGTATGCATGGTGCGTGGTTAACGACGGCGATTGCCGAATATTTTCGTGACCGTGGTCTGAAGGTCCTGTTATTGATGGATTCACTGACGCGGTTTTCCCAGGCGCAGCGCGAAATAGGGCTGGCAATAGGTGAACCACCGGCGACCAAGGGTTATCCACCCTCGGTCTTCGCGAAGCTTGCCCAGCTGGTTGAACGTGTGGGTAATGGCGACAGTGGGAGTGGATCGATTACGGCTTTTTATACGGTGTTGGCTGAGGGCGATGATCATAATGATCCAATTGCCGATGCGGCACGGGCAACGCTTGATGGTCACCTGGTGTTGTCACGGGAGATTGCTGAAACCGGTCTTTATCCGGCAATTGATGTCGAGGCATCGATCAGTCGTGTCATGCATGACATTGCCGGGCCAGTGCATTTGCAGGCTGCACAACGTTTCAGGCAGTTCTATTCTACCTATCAGAAAAACAAGGATCTTATTGCGGTCGGAGCGTACCAGCATGGCGCTGACCCCAGGATAGATGAGGCGATTGCTTGTCAGCCGCGACTGCTTGATTTTTTGCGGCAGGGTAATAGTCAGGGAATTAATTTTGATGATAGCCTGGAACAACTTGGCGAACTGATGGCACCAGCGCAGGGTACGGGTGATGTGTTAACAGAAGGGCATAGTGTATGAATTCATGCAAGAGAATGGAGCCTGTAGCAGAGATAGCAAAACAGCAGGCAGATGCCGCTGCACTATGTGTTGCTGAATGTAATCGAATATATACAGGTATGCGAAAGCAGCTGGACGAGCTGCTTTCCTACCGGGATGATTATGCAAACGGGTTCCACCATAAAGGTCGCCAGGGTTTTAATGCAATGCAGATTAAAGACTACAGTTTGTTCCTGGAGCGTCTCAACAAGGCAATTGAGCAGCAACAAGTTGTTGTAAATAGTGCGGGCGCCAGGTTGGCGGCCAGCAAGCAAGCATGGATTGAGAAACAGCAACGCGCAAAGGCGATTGATTCTGTTGTCAGTCGGTATCAGCAGGTTGAGCGACGTGAGCAGTTACGACGTGACCAACAGGAAGGCGACGAACATGCTACGCGCCGAGTGCACAGACACGATAGTTAAAAATTCCTGCCAGTTACACAAAGATGGCATGGGTATTGCTGCTACTAATTCAAGTGTAATGGAATTTACCCTTGTAGCTAATTCTCAAGAGGATTTACTGGCATATGAACAAGCCCATGCAACTATTAGAACCGTCTAGTCTTTTTTCTCCAGCACCCCCGGATGTGGCTAACAAAGGACGACGCGAGGATGGCGGGAGTTCATTCTCCAGTATCCTGTCCAGTAGCAAGGATGATCCGGCTGGTACTGAAAGCGGCCAGTTATTGCATGCACCCGGCAGGAAATTGCCGGGACAACAGGAAAGCGTTGATGATCATCAATACGCGGCAGGTGGTTCGCCAGCTACCCGGGTACCAACCGATGCATCCGAGAGGCTGGATGCGTTTGAGGAACCATTGTTAGTAAATGCTATGGATCTACCAGAACAGATGGCCATCCAGTCTTCCCTGCAACCGGCACTTGTAGCGGATGAACAGGAGATTGAAGCAGCAGGTGTCGCAGAGCAGCCTGTAAATACTGATGAATTGATATTTTCCAGGGCAGCTGGACGACAGCCACAGGGCCAGGTGGTGGAGGTGCCCGGCAGCCTGCCGGTATCGAATGAGCGGGAACAAGTGGATGTTGTTCGTGCCCTCGGTGAGGTAAGGGGCGTTCCAGCTTCCATCCTGACAGTTGCAGACTCCGGCCGTATCGCACCTGAGGTGGAGCCGGTTGCCAATGCCGTACGGGAGGCAGTGCAAGCGGCTCTTGCCAACCAGGCCTCCAGTCGGGATTTGAAACAATTCCTGCAGCAGAACTGGAATCACCAGGCTGCAAGTAGCAGTGTACCGGTTTCCGACGGCGCGGAGGCTCAGACCGTGCCATTCCTGCAGACATTAGCAGATAACGTTACGGTAATGCCTTCGGCAAGAATTCAGGTCCCGGTGGGTCAGCCAGGTTGGGGGCAGGCAGTGGGGTCTCAGATTGCGTGGTTTGTTTCGCAGAATATCAGTGCCGCCAGTTTGCGGCTCAATCCGCAGCACCTTGGCCCACTGGAGATGCAGGTCAGCCTGGATGGAGACCAGGCAAGTATTTCTTTCACAAGTCAGCAGGGATTAGTGAGAGATGCGCTGGAGTCTTCTGTTCCGCGATTACGTGAGATGCTGTCTGAAAACGGTCTGAACCTGGTCAATGTCAATGTATCTCAGCAGGGTGCGTCACACGGGAAGGGTCAGGGTACGCCAGGCTCTCGGGATGGGGTTGGTGTTGCGCTTTCTGAAAGCGACACCAATGAACCAATGCCCGGGCTGGATGATCGACAGATTACAACGCTTACGCAGGGTCTGGTGGATTTCTATGCATGAACCAATGTCATATATTTTTCCAGCCTGACCTGTTCCTTCGGTTACGGCCAAGGGAGTTGGCATGACGGTCCACGGTTAATGACGCGTTCAGACAGCTAGTGTGGGGTAGCGTTTCGGGTTTTCCAACCCTTTTCCCTGGAACATTTTTACCACCGCATTTGTGCTGTATTTCACCCGACCGTATTTCACCAGCGGTCAAAATCCATAAAGCCGGGCAGTCTTGGGTGGTAATTTTCCCTGGTCGGGATAAATCTGTACTTCCTGGCCTTGTGGATCCAGGGATCAAGCGAGGGCTTGTCAATCCCGTGACCAATTCAGGCTGTGCCGGTAAATCGGCAGATTTCCGCTGTAAATTCCGTCAAAAAAATGCCCTACCTAAATTTGGATAATGTAACTTGCTGTTATATTTGCAATTAATAAACAATTTATTTGTGGCATAAGTATTGCTTGATTTAATACGGGTATCGGTGATCTTCAGTGAGAAACATCGGTTGGAGCAGGAGAGCCCTAACGGTTAGCAGGTAAGCTTATGAAGAAAATCATTCTTATTGCAGTCGGTGTGTTGTTGCTTGCCGGTATTGGTGTGGGCGCAATGCTGTTCCTTAAAGAAGCTCCTCCGGCTGAAAATGAAGCGGCAGGTGAAGCCACGGAGAAAGTAACCAAAGTGGCAGACCCGATCTATCAAGGGCTTGACCCTGACTTTGTTGTGGCCTTCCAGAATCCAAAAACAGTCCGGTTCGTCAAGCTCGCCATAGAAGTCATGGCGCGTGATGATGATGGCATCGAGGCTGTCAAACTCCACATGCCCGTCATTCGGGACAGGGTCATTATTTTATTGAGCAGCAAGAGTGAGGACAGCCTCATGGATACGGAGGGCAAAGAACAGTTACGTGAAGAAGTACTTGCCGCAGTGCAGGATGTGCTGAAAGAAAATACGGGTGAGCCTGGTGTTGAGGCTGTCTACTTCACCAGCTTTGTTATGCAGTGAGTGCCATGGATAACGACGAAACAGTTTCCAAGCAAGTTGCTTCTGAAGATGTGACTTCTGGCGAGGTGCTGTCAGAAGAGGAAAAGGATGCACTGATGGCTGGCGTTAATTCCGGTGAAGTGGATGGTAATACCGAATTACCGAGCGGTGAGGCAGTCCCATATGACCTGGCCAGCCAGGACCGCATCGTGCGTGGGCGGCTTCCGGTACTGGAGAAAATCAACGAACGCTTTATACGCCAGATGCAGGGTGGTTTCGAGAAAATGCTGAAGCAACCAGTCGAGGTATCTGTTGGCGAACTGAAAACAGTAAGGACATCTGAGTATATTCACGGACTTGATGTTCCGATGAGCCTGAACTTTGTGCATGTAGATCCATTGCCCGGTGAAGCACTGATTGTATTTGACCCTTACTTTGTTTATTCGATTATTGATATCTATTTTGGTGGCAATGGCCAGCAGCAGGGCAGAGTAGAGGGGCGTGACTTTACACCGACGGAAGCACGCGTTATCCAGATTGTTCTGGACAGAATCTTCCATGGATTGAAAGATGCATGGGAGCAAGTTCTTGTTATTGATTGCAAGTACATAAAAGCTGAATCAAATCCGCAATTCTCTTGCATGGCCACATCACGGGAGATGATGGTTTTATCCATTTTTGATATGAGATTAGGTGAAATCGGCGGTGAATTTCATGTCTGTTTCCCGTTCACCATGATAGATCCCATTCGCGGGTTGCTGGATGGTGGCAGACAGAAGAGCAAGCTGGATAGCGAGAAAATCTGGCTGAGTAATCTGCAGCGCAATCTACAGGAGGCGGCTGTAGAAATACACGGCACTATTGCAGACACCGAAGTAAGTCTGCGCGACGTTTTTAACTTAAAGCCCGGTGATGTGATACCGGTAACATTGCCTGAGCAGGTAACCCTGATTGTTGATGACGTTCCTATGTTCCACGGCCGGTTTGGTGTGCACGAGGGTCACAATGCAGTGAAGATTATCGATCGATTAACTACTCGGAAAGAGTCATAACACGCAGTGCATGCCAGGAGATTACCATGAGTGAAGAGACCGAGACTATGGAACCAGATGAAACAGGAACTGAAGCGCCGGTAGATGTCTCCGAGGATGTCATCGAAAACGAGCCGGCAGATACGGGAGTTGAGCAGGCGCATGGGGAGGGTTATGAGCCGGCAGAGTTTGGTGACCTGGATGGTGTATCTGATACACGGCCTCAGAATGGTGATGCCAATCTGGATGTCATTCTGGATATCCCGGTGACGCTTTCAATGGAAATCGGGCGCACGCGGGTCAGTATTCAGGAACTGCTGCAGTTAGCCAAGGGCTCAATAGTAGAACTTGACCGTATGGCAGGTGAACCACTGGATGTGCTGGTGAACGGCACACTGGTGGCGCGGGGGGAAGTCGTGGTAGTCAACGATAAATTTGGTGTGCGTCTCAATGACGTCATCAGCCCTGCTGATCGAGTCCACACACTTAGATAACTGGTAGCCATATCATGAGGATTTTCAGTAAACATTTTACACAGAATCTGCCAGTCACTGCGTGCGGGTTACTGGCTGCAATATGCCCTGTAGCTGTTCAGGCAGCAGAAAAATCACAAGGTCTGTCGCCACTGGGAATATCTGGTGAAGTCATGGGGGGCGGCTTCCTTATGCAGTCTGTTACAGCACTTTTTATCGTGTTGGTCTCTGTAGTAGTTCTTGCGTTGGTGATGCGGCGATTTGGTCGTTTGCAGTCATCTGCAAAAGGCGCTTTGCAAATGATAGATGGTATGGCATTGAGTACCCGAGAGCGGATTGTTTTGGTTCAGGTGGGTGATACCCAGGTCCTGCTGGGCGTGGCCCCGGGCAGAGTAGAGGCGGTGCATGTGCTTGATAAACCAGTGGTTACAAGTGGCCGTGAAGAAATGACAGGAAATTTTGCAGCACGTCTCAAGGAAGTACTTGGAAAGGAGCAGCGATAGTGAGAATTAACCGGTTACTGCTACTGTTGGTATTGCTGCTTATACCATACGGATTTGCAGTTGGTGCGCCGGGCATGGCGGCAGTTACGGTGACACCGGCAACAGATGGTGGTGAGACTTACACATTGAGTATGCAGGTGCTGGCTCTGATGACGGCACTCTCCCTGTTGCCGGCAGCACTGATTACGATGACTTCTTTCACCCGTATTATTATTGTGCTGGCCATACTGCGTCAGGCATTAGGTACGGCGCAAACGCCTTCAAACCAGATTCTTATAGGCCTGGCGTTGTTTCTCTCTGCATTTATTATGGCGCCTGTGTTTGAAGAGGTTTATGTAGCAGGTCTTAAGCCCTACCTGGCTGAAGAGATTGGATCACAACAAGCATTTCAGCAAGGTGTGAAACCGCTGCGGGATTTTATGCTTGAGCAGACACGTGAATCAGATCTGGGGATGTTTGCCGACATCGGGAAATACCAGCAACAGGATCTGGATTCACCCGAAACTGTTCCTCTTACGTTGCTGGTGCCGGCCTATATAACCAGTGAGCTCAAGACTGCTTTCCAGATCGGATTCCTGATGCTAATACCATTTCTTGTGATTGACCTTGTTGTGGCCAGTGTATTGATGTCCATGGGTATGATGATGTTGTCACCCATGATTATTTCACTGCCATTTAAAATAATGCTGTTTGTACTGGTTGATGGTTGGGCGCTGGTGATGGGAACACTGGCGACCAGTTTCTTTACATAGGTTTCAGTAGCAGTAACGGGTAAGCAGGGAGGGCATGCAATGACACCGGAAAGTGTGGTTCTTATTGGTCAGGAGGCAATCAAAATAACTGCCCTGATGGCTGCGCCCATGTTGCTTTCTGCGCTGGTTGTCGGACTGCTGATTGGCATGTTCCAGGCAGCCACCCAAATTCAGGAAATGACGCTCAGTTTTATTCCAAAGCTGGCAGTGATGGCGCTGGCACTGATGCTGCTCGGTCCGTGGATGGTTCACCTGGTGGTGAATTTTACTGAAAGGCTCTATGGAAACATTCCGGCGCTTATTGGCTAGCCGCCTGTCTCGGGATATCGCACACCATGCTTGCCATCACCAGCATTGAATTGAGCGGTTGGATAGGTTCCATACTGTGGCCGTTTATGCGTATCGGCGCAATGTTAATGGCCGCCCCTATATTCGGCGCTCGTTTGGTGCCGGTGCGTGTGCGCCTGGCTTTGGCAATGACACTGTCATGGATTTTGTCTCCAATGGTTTACTCGGATGCAATGGTTATTAATCCCCTGAGCGCCGAGGGGCTTATGACCGGTGCACAACAGATCCTTATAGGGCTGGCGATGGGGTTTACGTTACAAATGGTATTTTCTGCAGTGGTGATTGCGGCGCAAAGTATGGCAATGGGTATGGGGCTCGGTTTTGCCACTGCCGTAGATCCCCAAAATGGTGTGCAGGTCCCCGTTATCGCCCAGTACTACCTGACACTGGCGACATTAATATTTCTTGCCATGAATGGTCACCTGCTTGTTATCCAGATGCTGGTGGACAGTTTTCGGAGCCTGCCGGTAAGTCTTGAAGGTATATCACGTGAAGGACTTTGGGCACTTGTCAGCTGGGGGAGTCGAATGTTTGTAGGGGCAATACTGATAGCGCTGACTGCTATTACATCCCTGCTGATAATTAATCTGGCTTTTGGTGTCATGAGTCGTGCAGCACCCCAACTTAATATCTTTGGCGTAGGCTTTCCGGTAATGATGGGCGCTGGTTTTATTGTGATTATGCTGAGCTTGCCCGGGTTGACACCCCATATGACAGAACTCATGCAGGACGCATTTGAGCTTATCGGTCTGCTGGTAGCTGGAGGCTGACCAATGTCGCAGACTTCCGGACAAGAGAAAACCGAACAAGCAACCCCCAAGCGCCTGAAAGAGTCGCGTGAAAAAGGGCAAATTGCCCGTTCCCGTGACTTGAATAGCCTGCTCCTGTTGCTGGCGGCCTCGGGCGGTATTTTGGCATTTGGCGAAATGATGTTGCAAGGTATGGTGCGCCAGATGTATTCGGGTTTTATGCTTCCGCGTGAAGTCATGTTTGATTCAGCCGAACTGCTACGGTTTACGGGGCAGGCGCTGGCTGATGCTTTTCTTGCATTTATACCTTTCCTCATGATCCTGTTTTTTGCCGCCTTGCTGGCACCGATGGCGCTTGGAGGCTGGTCATTTAGTCCCAAGGCAGTCATTCCCAATTGGGGGAAATTAAATCCGGCCAAAGGGCTTGGCCGCATGTTTTCACTCCGTGCGCCGGTAGAAGGGCTCAAGGCGTTTGCCAAGTTCGCAGTGGTCGCAATTGCATCAGTAATTATTCTGAGCCAGTGGGCAGGTGATATTTTCATGTTGAGCAATGAACCTCTGCGTCAGGGGCTGGCACATACAGCACACATCGTTGGTTGGTCATTCCTGGCTGTGAGTTCGGTGCTTGTCGTGATTGCTGCTGTAGATGTGCCATTCCAGCTCTGGAATCATGCCAACAAGCTGAAGATGACCAAGCAGGAAGTGAAGGACGAACAGAAACAGACTGATGGTAGTCCGGAGGTCAAGAATCGTATTCGTGCAGTACAGAGACAGATGGCGCAGCAACGCATGATGCAGGATATTCCTACAGCAGATGTGGTCGTGACCAATCCGACGCATTATGCGGTTGCGCTACGCTATGATCAGGAAGGAAACGGTGCGCCAAAAGTAGTTGCCAAGGGTGCAGATTTGATAGCAGGTCAGATTCGCAAGGTGGCCACAGCCAATGATGTTGCAATTGTAGAGGCGCCACCGCTGGCACGTGCGCTGTACTTCAATACAGATATTGGCCAGGAAATTCCTGCCGGATTGTATGTGGCGGTTGCCCAACTGCTGGCTTATATCTACCAGCTAAAGAACATGCAGGCGGCAGGGCGGGAAGCACCGGCAGCACCGGTCGACCTGCCGGTACCCGCTGAGCTATTGAAGCATCATTGATACAGGACGTTGAGAAGGTGACAAGATGGACGCGATAGCGAAATTCGGAAACTTCAATCCCCGCATTCTGGCTGGATTAGGTACGCCATTATTGGTGGTTATGTTACTTGGCATGATGATCTTGCCACTACCGCCGCTGATACTGGATCTTGTGTTTACGTTTAACATTGCCCTGGGACTGATCGTACTGCTGGTGGCGGTATATACACTGAAACCCCTGGACTTTGCCATATTCCCAACAGTATTACTGGTTGCCACGTTGCTGCGGCTTGCGCTAAACGTGGCATCTACCCGTGTCATTATGATGCGCGGTCATGAAGGCACTGATGCTGCCGGGAATGTTATTCAGGCTTTTGGTGAGTTCGTGGTAGGTGGTAATTATGCAGTGGGCCTGGTGGTATTTGCCATTCTGATTATTATCAACTTCGTCGTGGTGACCAAGGGTGCCGGGCGTGTCGCAGAAGTCAGTGCCCGTTTCACTCTGGATGCCATGCCGGGTAAGCAGATGGCAATTGATGCCGACCTGAATGCGGGTCTTATTGATCAGGACCAGGCACGGACACGTCGTGAAGAGGTTACTCAGGAAGCAGACTTCTATGGTTCAATGGACGGTGCCAGTAAATTTGTCCGTGGTGATGCCATAGCCGGATTATTGATCCTGTTCATCAATATTGCTGGCGGGTTCACGATTGGCACGCTTCAGCACGGACTGTCTATGGCTGATGCGGCTCATTACTACACCCTGTTGACGATTGGTGACGGCCTGGTAGCACAGATTCCATCGCTGGTACTGTCAACAGCTGCAGCCATCATCGTGACTCGCGTATCTACATCACAGGATATGGGGCAGCAGGTCATCAACCAGTTAATCAGTCACCCGCGTTCTTTGGCTATTACAGCAGGTGTGATCGGTGCGCTTGGACTGGTCCCCGGTATGCCTAATGTGGTTTTCATAACACTGGCGGCCATGATTGGTGGCACTGCCTACATAATCAGTGGTATGCAAAAGGACGATGCGGCAGCGAATGAAAAGGAACAGGAGCAGCCTGTTGCCGACGAACAGTCAAGGGATCTTGGCTGGGATGATGTGTTACCGGTTGATGTAATCGGCCTTGAAGTGGGTTATCGCCTGATTCCACTGGTGGACAAGAAGCAGGGCGGTCAACTTATGTCCCGCATCAAGGGTGTGCGCAGAAAGCTTTCGCAGGAACTCGGATTTCTGATCGACCCGGTACATATCAGGGACAACCTGGACCTGGAACCGGGTGCCTACCGTATTAACCTGATGGGTGTCCCGGTCGGAGAGGCAGAGATACATTTGGAGAAGGAACTGGCTATTAATCCCGGGCAGGTGTTCGGCAAACTGGAGGGCCTTGCCGTCAAGGACCCTGCCTTTGGACTGGATGCGGTATGGATTGATGTCAGTCAGCGTGACGAGGCACAGACGCTGGGTTATACCGTGGTTGATGCCAGTACCGTGGTCGCAACCCATTTGAGTAGTTTATTGCAGCAATATGCGCATGAGTTACTTAGCCACGAGGGTGTGCAGCAACTACTGGATATGCTTGCGAAGTCCTCGCCGAAGCTGGTTGAAAACCTGGTGCCCAAGATGCTGTCACTCGGGGTCGTTGTGAAGGTGCTGCAGAATTTGTTAATGGAAGGTGTGCCAATACGTGATTTGCGCACCATTGCCGAAACACTGGCAGAGCAGGCTGCCAGGAGTCAGGATCCCGACGCACTGACGGCAGTGGTACGAGTCAAGCTGTCACGCATGATTTACCAGAAAATCAATGGCATGGAGGAGATTCTGGATGCAATGGCGCTGGATCCCAAGTTGGAACAGTTATTGCTTAAGTCTATACAGGGTGTACATGAGGGGGGGGCTGGACTGGAGCCGGGTCTTGCCGAGAAGATGTTGCAATCACTGGTAGAGAATACCCGGCAACAGGAAGCAAGGGGACAAACAGCGGTGCTGCTGGTGCCCCCGCAGTTGCGGCAATGGCTGGCGGAGTTTGTGCGTGGTTCGATTCGCGGACTGAATGTCCTGGCCTACACCGAAGTGCCCGATAACAAGCAGGTCAAGATCGTGGCAACGATAGGCGGAGAAACATACGCAATGGCCAGCTAACAAATGAATGTATTACACCGCAGTGTTTTGTTGCATGGAGGTAACAAGTTATGAAGATGAAACGCTTTATTGCCGCCGGCGCGCACCAGGCGATGGAACAGGTCAATGATGCGCTCGGTCCTGATGCGCTCATTCTTTCCAATCGCAAGGTTGCAGAAGGTGTCGAGATAATCGCGGCGGTTGACTACGAAGATGAATTGCTCTCCAGTACTCCAGCCTCAACTGAAAGCACTCCTCCCGGTGACGAAGTATCCGAAGGTGTTGCGCAGGATGTGACTGAAGACCGGGCACCTGTGCGTACTGAAGACGAGCTGGATGACGCTGAAAAACATTCACTGGAATGCATGCATCAGGAGATAACCGCCTTGCGCAGTATGCTGGAAGTTCCGTTATCCAGGCTGGTATGGTCAGAAATGGAACGCCGGCAACCCCATCGTGCAGCCATGCTTGCACGTATGGCAGAGCTGGGTATGCATCCGGTGATTGCTAACCGGGTGGCAGATCAGTTGGCCGATATTCAGGATGATGAGCAGGGCTGGAAGCAATCGTTATCAATTCTGGAGAGCATGCTTCCTGTTGCAGAGGACGAGTTGCTGGACACTGGTGGTGTTGTAGCGCTGGTTGGCCCTACGGGAGTGGGCAAGACGACTACAATTGCAAAGCTTGCAGCCAGGTTTGCCTTGCGCCATGGTCGGCGTCATGTGGCACTGGTTACCATGGATCATTATCGTATTGGCGCTCACGATCAACTGCGCACCTATGGGAAACTGATAGGTGTACCTGTGTATATTGCGGGTGACGAGGAGGAATTACGCGTTATTCTAAACCAGATGAATGATCGCAAGCTGATTTTGATTGACACGGCAGGTACCAGCCAGAGGTCCATGCAGTTGGCGGAGAAGTTTGCGGCACTGAATGTGGATGGCGCTGAAATAAGGCGCTACCTGGTACTGTCCGCCACAAGTCAAATGACAGTAAACGATGAGGTGATCAGTGCTTTTTCCGGCATTAAGCCGGAGGGGTGCATCTTGACGAAGATTGATGAAGCAACCAGTCTGGGGAGTTCGCTCTCGGTTTTGATAAGACACAAATTGCCTGTGTCCTATATGGGTGATGGCCAGTGTGTTCCTGATGATTTCCACCCGGCAAGTGCAAGACGCCTGATAGCACAGGCGGTAGCGCTTATAAATGAGAACAGGGATACACAATCCGATGAGGCCTGGATGCAGATTCCTGATGTTGCGGAGACGGGAACAAATGCTCATGCATGTTGATGAGAAAACCATGGATCAAGCTGATGGACTTCGTCGCATGACCCCGTCGCGGCCGGTACAGGTAATAGCCGTGACTGGAGGAAAGGGGGGTATTGGCAAGACCAGTGTCTCCGTAAACCTGGCGATTGCGCTGGCACGGCATAACAGGAATGTGATGCTGATGGATGCAGACTTCGGGCTTGCCAATGTGGATGTGTTGCTGGGACTCAATAGCCGCCGGAATATATCCCATGTCGTTACCGGAGAGTGTTCACTTGCAGAAATCATTGTCGATGGGCCGGCAGGTTTGAGGATCATTCCATCTGCTTCAGGAAATAACAGCATGCTGAATCTGACCACTGTGGCGCATGGGGGGATAATTCGTGCATTTAGTGAATTAACTCACGATGTGGATGTGTTGCTGCTGGATACGGCAGCCGGAATTTCAGAGAGTGTCGTTACCTATGTACGTGCAGCTCATGAGGTGATTGTCGTTGTTTGTGATGAGCCCGCATCATTGACTGATGCCTATGCGCTTATCAAGGTATTACATCGATACCATGGGGTGTATCGTTTTCATGTGCTTGCTAATATGACGGGTAGTGCCTATGACGGCAGGAAACTGTTCGGGAAACTCTCCAAGGTGGCACAGCGGTTTCTGGATGTAAGTCTTGGTTATATGGGGGCCATTCCTCAGGATGAGTATTTGCGCAAGGCAGTACAACGCCAGCAGGCTGTCGTGGAGGCATTTCCGCGCAGTAGTTCGGCGATTGCATTCGGGAAGTTGGCCAACAAGGCGGAAGAGTGGCCGATGCCGGAGACTGCAACGGGACAGATGGAGTTCTTTGTTGAGCGTTTGATTCAATCAAAGAGTGTTGCGTAAGAGAACATGGCTCAACTATGAATGTCAGAGCGTGCCTTGCAGTATTCCTTGGTGCCATGTTACTTGCAGGTCCCTGTATCTGTAGTGGTACCCCTCCCCGTACACTACTGATTTCGGTGTTTCAAACTGATGATGTAGAACTGGCAAGAGAGTTGCTTGCGAATACCTCTGTTGTTACAGACGAGTCCGGTTATCACACAACTACCAGGGCTTATGGGACCAACAGCGCTCGCCCGCCCGGGAGTGTTCAACAGGTGCGAGTAGTTGAAGGTCAGACAGCACATTTTTCAACCGGATATCGTTCTCCGGAGGTGCGACTTCTGTGGGCTAAAGATACCCGCAGGGGACCGTCACCAAATGTTGATCTGGTGACAAAGGAAGCAATATCCGGGTTTTATGTGCAGGCAGAATTACACGGTAAAGAGGTGTTGCTTCAACTGGATCGATACAATAGTCAGTCACAGCCTGAAAATACAGGCCATGAGTTACAGCAAAATATTCGCACAGCTGTTTATGGTCCTTTGGGTGGCTGGTTGGACGCCGGTGGATCGCTGGTCCTGGATAAAGAACCGCCTGTTAACCGTGCCTACGCCCTGCGGAAGCATCATGTTGAAGAAACGCGTTTATTGGTAAAGGTAGAGCTTGCGCCCTAGTGACGATGCCATGCGGAGTGTGCCGTGCAAATTATGAGTAAAACCATTGTGTATGAGCTGCCACGGGCAAGGCCAGGTCCGGGAAGCAGCTGTCGTTCTGTTATTTTGCCTGGTGATTATGCATATTCATCAATATGGCCCGGGGAAATATCAGTGTCTTCCTGCCCGTCGGCGGGTTGGCGACGGGGGTGGTCAGCAGGTTTCTTTTCCCGTGGTTTACGAGGTGGTCGTCGTTGCTCACGAGCCGTAGATGACGGGGCCGGCGTCAGCGGGCTGATGTTGTCGATTGTTTCCATAAGCATATGCCTGAATCTGCAGTTACTCATTGTATGTGTCGGCAGTCTTGCAGATATCTTGGAAAGGATATTTGATCGCCGCAGGCCGCAAGCCTGGATCTGGCTATCGAAGGGGTGGTTATGCGAGAATCAGCCGGTAATCACTGGACTGCATTGATCGGGGGCGCTTGTCATGCTGAAACACAACAAGAACCTGAGTAGCATTGTCGGGACAATTCAGGATGAAGTCTCACCAACTGGTGCGACCAGGGAGGCGAGCGCAATAATCCAGAATGTGAACGATACAGTCGGCTCTGACCAGGCGCAGACACCTGTTTCAATATCGGCGGGTCGACAACGCTCTGCATGGCGATTGTTTCTGTTTTTAATGGTTGCTGCGCTGACGCTTGCAGCCGCCTTTATATTTGTTGCAGGCGGTAGAGCCGGGTATCTGGCCGAGCTTCCGCATCAGCTGGGTCAGTACATTCCCAGGCTTTATACGCAGGCAGAAGATGCTGTTTCCAGCATGTTCGACCGTACAGGTCTTGCTGCTGAAGTCGAATCAGTGGTGCCTGCCATCGCCGGGGAACAAGTTGGCAACTTCAGCAATCAGGAAATTCATGAAAGGCAGGCAATGATCATGGAACAGCTGCAGGAGTTGACTGCCGCCATAACGATTATAAAGGCAGACAATGATCAGTATCAGGTTGATAACCAGGGT
>JASJGW010000179.1:0-3826 GCA_033791305.1 Gammaproteobacteria bacterium
GGAACTGCTGGAGTTCAGCGATGACGCCCTGCGCCAGTTGATACTGGAAGATGTATTACTTGAGGCATTCCGAACCGCCAAACGTATTACCTCGAATAATGCGCGCAAGCGACAAATGCAATACATCGGGAAACTGTTGAAGGAAGTTGATGCGACACCGCTACAGGAAGCGGTTGCTGCCCGTAATCACCAGCATGCCACACACACCCGGGAATTCCATCAGGTCGAGGAACTGCGCGATAAACTGATTCTGGAAGGCGACAGCGCCCTGCCTGCAGTACTGGCATTGTTCCCGCGCACCGACCGGCAGCATTTGCGCAAGCTGATCAGGCAGGCCCGCAAGGAACATGAAACCAGGCAACCGCCCCGCGCTTCACGGCTGTTGTTTCGCTATTTGCGTAAACTGCATGAAAACCCGGATTATTTGTAGATCCGCTGGATTCTCCGGAAGTGGCCGGGGTATGCTTCCGGTACACCGCAACAGACCGCGGGAATGACATATCTTTCCTTATCAAGAAATCACCCTATGGCAGTGCAACCCGCACCACGACGAATCCTGACCCTGGCCCTGGCACTCTTTGTCCTGCTGCTGGCGCGCCCTGCCGGCGCACTCGAGGATGATGCAGCCAACCCGCTCACTCCGGCCGACACCAGCAGTCCACGGGCAACACTCAGGGGCTTTGTCACGGCCCTGAACCAGGGGCATGCACAGGTAACGGAGATCATCACCTCCTACCTCAATTCACCACGGCTGTATCTCACGGACGCAGAACGTACTGAAGTTGACCGGGTCATGGACAAGGTCGAACTTGCCCGACGCACCCTGGACCTGAGTAAGGTACCGGCAGCACTGGCCGGGTCAATATCGACATACCGGGTCCTGCAACTCAAGGAGGTGCTCGACCGCATCGAACTGCCGGACTTCGAATCGATACCGGACGCCGCTGCAATGGAGTCCGAACAATTCAAACGCTGGCCCCTGCCCGGCACGGAAATAACCATCGTGCGTGTCGAACAGGGCCCGCGCGCCGGAGAATACCTGTTTTCCCCGCAAACCGTGGAGCGTATCCCCGAGTTCTATCGCCGCATCAAACACCTGCCGTACCGGCCGGGCGCAACTGCCGGCTGGTACGAAAGGTACCGTTATGATGGTGCCGGACTGCGCCGGGTTATCCCCTACAAGTGGATGATGGCCCTCCCCGACTGGGCAAAAGCAACCATACTGGATCAGCCGTTGTGGCGCTGGGGCGGCACGCTGCTGGTACTGTTGTCTGCAGCCGGACTATTGCTGCTTATTCGCACGGCTACCACTGCCTGGGCAAAACGCGGCTCCGGTTCCAGGCTGCGTAGCCAGTGGTCACAACTGGCATGGGTTGCCAGCCTGCTACTTCTGATCCCGATTGTCACCCATGTGCTTGCTGCCAACCTGAGGCTCAGCGGTCACGTTCTGGAAGTTGCCACGCTGTCATTGTGGGCCATCTTCACACTCACACTGACCTGGGCGGCGTGGCTGAGCAGCACCGTCCTGGCGGAGAGCATCGTTTCATCCCAGCAAATGCTGGCTGGCAGTATCGACAGCCAGCTGCTCCGGCTGGGACTGCGGCTGGTGGCTACCATTCTGTCCATCACCATCCTGGTGGTCGGCGCTCAGCAGCTTGGTATTCCGGCCTACTCGGTCATTGCCGGGCTGGGTGTCGGTGGTATCGCCGTCGCACTGGCGGCCAAGGACAGCCTCGCCAACCTGCTTGGCTCACTGCTGATCATGTTCGAGAAACCGTTTCGTGTCGGTCACTGGATAAAGGTGGGCAATACAGAAGGTATCGTTGAAAGCATCGGTTTTCGCAGTACCCGTATACGCACCTTCTACAATTCCCTGGTATCGATTCCCAGCAACCAGCTGGTGAACACTACCGTCGATAACATGGCCATGCGGAAACGCAGGGCCGTACGGACAGTCCTGCACATCGACTACACGACACCAGCTGATACAGTGGAACATTTCGTTGCAGCCATCAGACAACGCATCGAGGACTCGCCCCATACCTTCAAGAAGTGGTTCCGTATCAGACTTGATGACTTCGGTGAATACGGCCTGCATATCCTCGTCAATTTTTTGCTGGAAGTGTCCGACAATCAGGTTGAACAGGACGAGCGGCAGCGCATCCTGCTCGAAATACTGAAGCTGGCCGAAACCATGAACATACAATTCGCTACCCCGCCCTGCCTGCCACCGGCTGAAAACCTGCCTGGCCAGGACTGACGTTCATTGTAGCAGTCCGGCTAACCGGCAAGATGAACCAGGAGGTTCAAAACGACAATCCCGCCGAAGCGGGATTGGGTTTCTTCCTGTTACTTTTTTCTTGTCACCTCATGTAATGGTTCTATGCAAGGCTGAGTTTTATTTGATCTACCACACTAGCACAAGCATCGGCGCAGGCTTTGCACTCGACATGCTCTTTGTGTTTCAAGCATTCCTTCTCGCAGTCCGAGCAGACCTGCTCACAAACACCGGCATATGCCTTGATATATTCTGAATTTGCTGCCACCAGGTAAGAAAAGCCACCACAGATGGCCTGCATTTCATGTACCTTACTGGCACACACTGCCAGTTCCATATCACCTTCCACGAAGGATGTGAGGCAGTGCGCTATACAACGCTGACCTTTATCAAGGCAGTCATTGATAGCAGCCAGCAGACCTGGAAGCTGGGAGGTATGCTTGCTGTGGTCATGAGCAGGCATGGCGGAAACAGCATTGCCAGCGTATGCCATCGCAGCAGCAGCGCCTATCCCCTGCAATATTTCACGACGGCTTATACCGAATTTTGATGCCTGTTGTTGTTGCGACAATAGATCAGGATTGGACATGGTTATCAACTCCTCTGTGTTGGTATTCGTTGTGCTTGCCCTGCAAATATAGATGAATTATTATTGCTGCTTGAGTTTCTATCATCCACCTGCCGTTTGCAACAACTCCCGGAAAATCTGCTTGTTGAAGCCGTTTCACTCATCAAGGCAAAGCCATCCGGAATGGGATGGTCTCAGATAGCTGTTTATATCTCATCGAATAACAGGAAGTGACCAGATTGATCCCTTTCCTATTGCCCTGTCAGGCGGGACGGTTGCTGGTAACTTCCGGGGCAAATCAACCCCCTTTGCTCTGCAGGATAGAATGGACAGTCTCGGTGGCATCTTCCAGCTGTCTAACACGTTTCCACAACTTGTCGGGGGCATTTTCATAGATGGCGAGTAGCTCACCCGCCTTTACCCAGACCAACTCACGCCGTTTCTTGAAACGACCAACCCTGTCAGCCTCCCATTCCCGGTTCAGTATCTCAACATCCCGGTACGGAAATTCTATAAAGAACGTTTGCCACCGCTTGGGGTTAAGCGCGCTTCCTGGACACCGCCTGCACCACCAACCCGGATGGGCCGCCAGCGTCTCATCAAACAGTGCCGCAACGACTGGAATCTGATTCCTGACGCTTTCAACAGTGCGTCTTGCCTGCTGTACATCAGCGGAGAAATACATTGTTTCGGTTTCTTCGATAAACTCCCGTATGGCGGCCTCCCGGTAGCCCTCACCCGCTCCCAGGCCACCACCGAAGTCAATCAGATAGCCCGTCTTTCTACCGCTAAAGGTCATTTGGAACAAAAACCGGACCTTGTCCTCGCTTACCGCAAAGGGTATTACACCAGCGCCCATCTTTTTTCCCCCGACACCATAAAGCACCGCAAACATTGCCCGCTACTGCGGGCAATGTTTACGAGAACGTCCCGGATATCGACCGCCACTATCCCACGTGGCCGGAAAAACTAAACAGGCC
>JASJGW010000180.1:0-2563 GCA_033791305.1 Gammaproteobacteria bacterium
CTCAGTGGCACCCGGATTGCCGCGGCCGTTGCCGTTGACGGGGCCGACCGCTCTTCGCTGCAGGCCCATGCCAGCCGGCAGTTGGCCAGCTGGATGCGCCCGTCCTTCTATCTGCTCATGAAGGAGCTGCCGTTCCTGCCCAATGGCAAGACCGATTACCAGGGTATATCCCGGGCCATTGAACAGGAGATGTCAGGATGAGAACAACGGACACCGTGCCCGAGTTAGGGCCACCGGATGATGACTCGCAGGCATCGGCGCGCAGGCGTTTCCTTGCCTGTGCCGCCAGCGGCCTGTTACGCCATGCCGTCGATGCACAATACGGTGGTCTTGGTGACAGCTTCCAGGCACTGAGCGAGGCCCATGCAGAGCTGGGCCGGCGCACCCGGGATCCCGGCTTGTTGCTGGCCATTAATGCGCATCTATGGGGTGTGGTGTTTCCGTTGCTGCGTTTTGGTACCGCACAGCAGCAACAGGACTTGTTACCGGGCTTGCTGGGTGGTGAACAAATCGGCGGGCATGCCATTACCGAACCGCAGGCCGGTTCCAATATCCAGGCCATGGCCACCACGGCAGTTGCTGCCAGCGACGGTTACCGGCTGCAGGGACACAAGCGCTATATCACCAACGCCCCACTGGCCGATGTGCTGGTAGTGTATGCGAAAGAGGCGGGTGGCACCTCAGTGTCGGCCTTCATGGTGAGACACGATGATCCGGGCGTGGAATTCAGTAACAGTATCGGCATCAAGGGCTGTGCCACGGCAACCATCGGTGACGTCGTGCTGTCCGGCTGCGAGATACCCGCGGCGCGTCTGCTGGGCAAGCCGGGTGCCGGTGCCATCATGATCCAGCTTGCACTGGAGCACGAACGGGCCTTTGTGTTCGCCGGGATGACCGGTGTCATGCAGTGGCAGTTACAGCGTGTGATCGAGTACGCACGCACGCGATCGGCGGGTGATGGCACCCTGGCCGGAGTGCAGGCTGTTAGCCACCGCATCGCCGCTATGCAGCTGCGTCTGGAAACGACCCGTCTGTGGATTCGCGAGTGTGCGCAGTTGCTTGATGACGGCAAGCGGATAACACTGGCCAGTGCCCAGGCCAAATTGTACGCCAGCGAGGCCTTTTTGCAGTCCAGTCTGGATGCCGTGCATCTTCTGGGTGCGTCCGGCCTGGAAGGTGAACTTCCCGGGTTGGTGCACGATGCCATGGCCGGACGCCTGTTGTCGGGCAGCTCTGAAATACAGAAGAATATTATCGCCGCCATGCTCGGGCTGGGCACGGGTAAGGGTTGATTGAACGGGCGCATCGCGGATGCGATCCGCTCCTGTGACAATAAGAGGCTCCTGTAGGAGCCTTCGCAAGCGCGATTCTTTGCAGACGCGATTTACAGTTCGCGCAGGCCCTCGGACGGCTCTATACGTGCCGAGCGCAGTCCCGCCAGACCTGCCGCAATGACGGCGGAACCGCAGGTCACTGCCAGGGCGATAGCATAGTGAAATGGCAATAGCCGGCAGACCTGTTGCCCTGGCTCCACTTGCCCGGCCATCATGTCATTAATCAACCAGGCAGTGACATAATAGATAGACACTGCCAGTACCCAACCTAAAACAGCGGTGTACAGCGCCTGCACCATCGGAAACCAGACAATGTCACTGGTGCGATATCCCACCAGGCGCAGCACCGACAATTGTTTGCGCTTGCGATCGACATTGGCCCACAGGTTGGCACCCAGCGACAGCGAGAACCCCACCAGACCAATCACGGCAATCGCCCAGTAGATGGCGGTCAGATTCCGCTCCATGCGCTGTACCAGTTCGATCCCGGCTGCCTGAGTATGTACGTCGACACCGATCTCGGAGAACGCTGCGCGCAAATTTGCCACATCATTGATGGAATGTGCGTAGAGTCGGAACCCCGGGTAATTGCGCTCGGTATTCGCCGGTGTGCCGCGCCAGTCGACTTCAGGCACCGCTCGTCCGTCACGGAAATCCTCCAGCGCTTCAAGCAGTCGTACCGAGACAAAGGCACCGTCACGCGAGAACGCCTGCGCCGACGCGACCGCTGCAACGGTCAGATCCAGATGTACCCGTTCCTGCTGGCCACGATAGCGCCGGGCGAGGCTGCCATCCAGCAGGTCGCCAGCCTTGACGGCCAGTTTTTCGGCGGCATTTTTCGATATCACCACCCGGGTGAGGCCTTCCGGCAATGGCTCATCCGGCGTGAGCAGGGGATCGCCACTGGCGGAAGCAATCAGCTCCACCGGCACAATGCGGGATGAGTGCTCGCTGGCCAATTCGATGGTCGCCGCAATACTGCGGGTACGGGGCACCAGAAAGGCGACATCCGGTCGCTCGCGTACGCTGTCCAGCCAGGCCTGGGAGTAGCGGCCGCTGCCAATGGGTCGGATTTCACGATTGCCGGGATCCTCGATCAGCTGATCCATCATGCCGCCGACAATGCCGAACTTGAGACCGAACAGTACCATCATGGGGCCGAGTACCGCCGCCAGCCCGAGTATGAAACATATCGACATCTGCCACTCGTGCAGATAGTCGCGCGATGA
>JASJGW010000181.1:0-7919 GCA_033791305.1 Gammaproteobacteria bacterium
ATTCTCTTTAAGATCGATTCCCTGCTCTTCCAGCGCGATGTAGTGATCATTGCTTGTTTGCAGGTTTCCCGGTAATCCGAGGACGGGATCGCCCGTGTAGACCAGGTCTGCCGACAGGAGCTGGTTAAATGGGACATCATCCCTGATCATCCCAATGACGGTAGCCGTGTAATCGTTGAGTGGTGCAAACAGAGTCTGATCACGATTCGTCCATGGTGTCGCAAAGTTTTTCAGCGTTACGTTGTAAAACGCATTGTTTTCCATGGCAATGGATGCTGCAGTCAGATTATTACCTGCTACCAGTTCGCCCTCCATGGCATCCAGTACTGATTCTGATGGGGGGACACCAGCCAAGCGGTCATGAATTCGCTTTGCCTGACGGCGCTGAAGATCTCCAGCGGTGACCGTCGTCACAAATACTGCAAGCAAACAGGTGATAAAGCCATGGATAATCCTGTTTTTGAAACCGGCTAATCTTGTAATACCCATAACTTCGTCCCGAGAATGTTGTTTGCAATATTGATTCGTAGTCCGTTGTTTGTACGTACGTGGCTCTAAATACTGAAGGGTGTACTCCCGATTTTCTGTGATGCATGTCTCGGAATGACATTCCACTACTGATTTATAGTTCAAGTCCGATAAAGGTTTTGTGTGCAACGGAAAGCAGTCGATCTTTAGGGCAACTGGCATGGACCTGCATTCAGGATCGAGCGGGAATGGTCAGGTGTGCAGGACTGTTTCTGTGTAATCAGGGGTTATTATGAAATCATTCACCAGCTATTTATTATCAATCCGGTGCTGGACAAAAATAATCACTATTTGTGGTCTGGGTATTCTACTGGTTGCCTGCGGTGATGGTGGCAGCAGCAGTGGACAGGCCCCGGACCCGCTGGTCGAGGATAATGGCATCGCTTACGTCCGACGGCCATTGTCTTTTGATAGTAACGGGGAACTCATCAAACCTGACCGACGTGAGGTGCTGACCTTTACACCTGGCGGAGACTTGTTCTACCGTGAGCTTGCTTCACCGAGTGCCACAGTACGTAACGTGACGAGTTCATTTACCGGTGGTGAAGGTGATGTCCGGGATGTTGAAGTCTCTTATGACGGTAACTTTCTGTTGTTTTCCATGCGTGCCGCGGATATTCCAGGGGCTGATCCGGAAGATCAGCCAACCTGGAATATATGGGAGTACGACATCACAACCAGGGGATTGCGCAGAATAATTGCAGCCGATGTAAACGCGAAGTCTGGACAGGATATTTCACCACACTACCTGCCTGACGGGCGTATTATTTTTTCATCTACGCGCCAGCAGAACGCGAAAGCAATCCTGCTTGATGAGGGCAAGCCGCAATATACCGCTCTTGATGAGGACAGAAACGAGCATGCAGCGGTACTGCATGTAATGAACAGCGATGGCAGTGATATTCATCAGGTCTCGTTCAACCAGAGCCATGACCTTGATCCCCTGGTGATAAGTACTGGTGAGGTAGTTTTCAGCCGGTGGGTTAACATGGGTAGCCAGGATGCGATATCACTCTACAAAATGCACCCTGATGGATCAGAATTACAGTTGCTTTACGGTGCTCACAGCCATAACACCGGGACTAATAATAATGATGCGCAGTTTCTGCAACCACGAGAACTGAAAAACGGACAACTACTCACTATCTTGCTGCCGAGGGTGCTATTGCCGACTCCAGACCCGAACATATTCGATGAAATCATTATGGATGCCGGTGATCTGGTTGAGATTGACATAGCAAACTATATTGATAATACTCAGCCGACTGCGACCAATCAGGGTATCTTGACCGGTCCTGCACAGAAATCTGCTGTGATTAATAAGGTATTTACGGACGGCACAATCTCACCCGGTGGACTGTTTCGTTCAGCTTGGCCATTGCACGATGGAACGAACCGTGTCCTGGTTAGCTGGAGTCAGTGCAGGTTGCAGGACAATAATCTGATTGTTCCCTGCACACCGGACAGCCTGAATAATCCAAATGCTACCGAGGCGAATCCTGTCTATGCGATATTTCTCTACGATAGAAATACTGATACACAACTGCCCATAGTCTTGGCGAAAGAGGGTTTCATGTTTACTGATGTTGTCGCTGCAGAACCACGTGACCTTCCTGAAATACTGTTTGACAAACAACCCGGTATCGAACTTGATCTGCTGCTGGCCGATGAAGGTGTCGGCATACTGAATATTCGCAGTGTTTATGATGTGGATGGTGTGGACACAGCAATACCGGATATTGCCACGTTGGCAAATCCCGGGCTGACTACTGCTGATGAGCACCCTGCCCGGTTCCTGCGCATCATCAAGGCAGTTGGTATTCCCGATGATGACGTTAAGGATGTTCCGCGTACGGCATTTGGTCGCAGCACCCGCCAACTCATGCGTGAGATTGTCGGGTATGTGCCGGTACAACCGGATGGATCAGTCAGGGTAAAGATTCCGGCAAACGTGCCGCTTGCCATAAGTGTGCTGGACAGGGAAGGCAGACGCATTACAGCAAGGCATCAGAACTGGTTGCAGGTACGTGCCGGAGAAACAGTAGTTTGTAACGGCTGCCACGATCACTCCAGCGGGTCCGCGCATGGACATTTACAAGGCCCGGCATCTGTATATACCGGGGCACCTGCGACCGGGCCTGCATTCCCGAATACGGATCCCGCGTTGTTTGCAAATTTTGGTGAAACCATGGCGGAAACGCTGACACGCCTGGATAGTCTTACAGTGAATCCGGATATGAACCTGATATACGACGATGTGTGGACCGATGACAGTGGCGGTTTGGTGAAAACTCCGTCGTATGCACTTTCCTATGCCGATTTGCAAACGCCGGCGCCGGTTTCACAAAATTGCCAGGACAACTGGAATAATACCTGTCGGACCATTATTCACTATGAACAGCATATTCATCCCCTGTGGGACCTTGACCGTGGCTTAAATACATGCACTGCCTGCCACACAACTGACAACGATACACGGGTTCCGGACGCACAGCTTGACCTGACAGATGGTCTGTCTGGCGACCAGGCAGATCACTTCAAGGCATACAGAGAGTTGTTATTTGAAGACTTTGAACAGGAACTCGGTGCAAACGGGTTACAGGATGTAATGGTCAGCGGTCCGATCGATCCTGTTACCAATCTCCCGACACAGGTTCCTGTGGATGTATTCCCCCCTATGCGGGTAGCCGGAGCCCTGGCAAGCACCGCGTTCGTGAGCCGGTTTAATCCCGGTGGCAGTCATGCAGGTTATCTTGATCCTGCTGAGCTGCGTTTGGTCTTCGAGTGGCTGGATATTGGCGCGCAGTATTACAACGATCCGTTTGCAGTCCCGGATAACTGATTTACTGTCATATGTGTGCACGACATGTTGTCACCCGGAAAGTATATGCTATGCGCCTGTTTCTGGTCACCCTTATCCTGTTGCAATGCCTCGCAGCAAGTGCAAGTGCTGAAGAACAGTACTACAAGGTCACTGTAGACGGGCCTTATATAGAGCTGCATACAGGACCAGGGAGGGGCTATCCGGTATTTCATGTGGTTGATCGTGGCAAGGAAATCAACGTGATCAAGCGACGTACAGACTGGTTTCTGGTGCGCACGGAAAAAGGCAAGGAAGGTTGGGTAAAACGGGCGGATATGGAATTGACATTGACACCAGACGGAGAAAAGACACTGTTCGCCGAGGCCGGTTTCGGAGATTTCTCGCGTCGACGCTGGGAGGCAGGTGTGATGTACGGTGATTTTGAAGGCGCGGACGTGATGACAATCTACACGGGATATGCCATGACACAAATATTCTCGGCCGAACTCTCCGTCTCTCAGGTGTTCGGGGATTTCTCGGATGCATATATAGGCAGCGTAAGTCTGATTACGCAGCCATTCCCTGAATGGCGCCTGTCACCATTTTTCTCGGTAGGTGGTGGACTTATCTATACAGACCCGAAGGTCACACTGGTGGATGAAAATGATCGCACTGAACAGATTGGCAGTATCAGCGTCGGGGCCAGATGGTATTTGGCACGACGTTTTTTATTGCGTGCCGAATACAAGAGCCATGTAATTTTTCAGGACAAGGATGATAATCAGGAGATAGACGAATGGAAAGTAGGCTTGGCATTTTTCTTCTGAAGTTAATCCTTGTATTGACGTTTTTCAGTGTGTTGCCTGGGTGCTCATGGCTACGCGTCGATGATGCTCCGTATGAAGATTCAGAACCGGTCATCAAACCGGAACTTGAGCGCCGGACTATTACCGAGGCAGATATCGACGGTGAAAACTTCGAAGCCGGTGTATTTGTCGGCGTAATGAGTATAGAGGATTTTGGCAGTAATGCTGTCTATGGCGCCCGACTGGCCTATCACATTACGGAAGACTTTTTTACCGAGGCGGCTATCGGTCGTACAAAAGCAGATAAAACCAGCTTTGAAAACTTGAGTGGTGGTGCGGAGATCCTTTCAGACAGCCAGCGAGACCTTACCTACTACAATATTTCACTGGGATACAACATTCTTCCCGGCGAGGCATTTATTGGCAATGGTCATGCCTATAACAGCGCTCTGTATATTATTGCGGGCATCGGTAATACCGACTTTGCAGATGATAATCATTTTACCGTGAATGTAGGCGCCGGCTATCGTTTCCTGTTGAATGACTGGATTGCATTACATGCAGATTTCCGCGATCACATATTCGATTCCGATTTGTTGGGCAGTAACAAAACCACCCATAATCTGGAGGCAACGGGTGGCATCAGTTTCTTTTTCTGACAGGAGATGACAATGAAGAAAGTTGCCACAAATATTTTCAGGATATGGATGGGGATCGCAGCTGCAGTGGTGATGGTCACGAGCACTTCCTCAGCAGGGCTTAAACAGTCTATTGCCCCGGACTTTACATTGAAGACCCTCGATGGTGAAAACCTCAGGCTCAGTGAATTCCGCGGTGATGTCGTGTTGATCAACTTCTGGGCCTCCTGGTGTGGACCCTGCCGGCAGGAGATGCCGGTGCTTAGCAAATTGCATGATAAGTACAGGGCTCTGGGATTTACTGTGCTCGGGGTCAATGTCGAGCAAGATTCCGGCAAGGCACGTAAATTATTGCGGGAAACGCCAGTCAGTTTTCCGGTGCTCCTCGACAATGAAAGTGTTGTCAGCAAGCAGTATGACGTGGTCGCCATGCCAAGCACGGTACTCGTAGATCGGGATGGCAACATGCGCTATCTGCACAAGGGTTATAAACCCGGTCTTGAGGATGTGTACCTGCAACAGATACGTAATCTTGTCAGGGAGTGATGAGCCTGATGAAGACCTGGACGACCATCGCAGTATTCTGCAGTCTTTCCCTGGCAGGCTGTACGACAATCGAGCCCTGGGTAAAGCCTTATGAACGCGCGCACCTGGCAGACCCGATTATGAATTTTCAGCGTAATCCTGTCTCATCGGCCTATACGACCCATGTTTACCAGGCGCGTGAAGCGGCGCGTGGTGCAGAAGGCGGGCATGGCGGTGGTTGTGGCTGTAACTAGAAACCGAATTCTGTTCGTATTGTGTCTGCTTTTTAGCACGATACCGACACTTGCCGGAGTATTGCCGGATGATCGTGCAGATGTACTGTACCATTCCTACGATGGTGGCGGAGTTGATATCACCGGGCCGTCCGTACTGGTGCTGAAAAAAATCGGCCAGAATGTGGCTATCAGCGGTAACTACTATGTAGATTCCATCAGCAGTGCATCGATCGATGTCGTAACGACCGCCAGTAAATATTCCGAAGATCGCACCGAGGTGTCGGTGGGTGGAGATTATATGCGTGGCGACTCCATTATGAGCGTGTCATATACCAACAGTAATGAGGATGATTATGAGTCAGACACTGCAAGTTTCGGTGTCAGCATGGATATGTTTGGCAATATGACAACGGTTTCGCTTGGATATGCGCGGAGCTGGGATACGGTAGAAAATAACAATGACCCATCATTTTCGAAAGATGTGGACAGGCGGAATTACAAGGTCGGTATATCGCAGGTCCTGACAAAAGATATGATTATGGAGCTGAATTACGAAGCAATTACGGATGAAGGTTTCCTGAATAACCCCTATCGTTCTGCCCGCTATGTTGACTCGACGAGTCCGATTGGATACAGCTACGAGCCGGAAGTCTATCCCAACACCCGTACCAGCAACGCGATAGCCGTACGTTCACTCTATTACCTGCCCTGGCGGTCTGCGACATATGCCGAGTACCGTTTCTTTAATGATACCTGGGGTATTACTGCCCATAATATTAAAATCGGGTATGTGCACCCGCTTGAGAATGGCTGGGTCCTGGAAGGCAGCTACCGCTATTACACACAAAACGCGGCGGATTTTTACAGTGATCTGTTTCCGCGCCAGAACTCACAGAACTTTCTTGCCCGAGACAAGGAACTGAGTGAATTTACCAGCAACACCATCGGCTTTACGGTGAGTTATGACTTCGTGCAGGATGGCTGGTATGCGATTGATAGGGGCAGTGTCAATTTTGCTTACGATCACATCATGTTTGATTACGATAATTTTCGTGACCTGCGAGAAACCAGTGCCCCGGTCGGAAAGGAACCGCTTTATGATTTTTCGGCTGATGTGGCACAGATATTTGTATCAATCTGGTTCTGAATTTTCTAGCTCAACCTGTTGTTACAATTATGCATGGACCCACTGAATCTGCATAATGGTCCTCCAGTGAATGGATAATCCAAAATCATCGTTGGCGGATGCGTAACCCTGTCTATCTGATATTCCTATTCAGCCTCACGGCCTGCGCATCGCCACAGGTACAGGATGTGTCAGACGGTACCCGAACCCCTGAGTTGGCAACATCATTTGCAGTGATGGCAGATGGCTACCGGTTGCCCGTTACCATGTGGGAAGCTGACGAAAGTCCAGAGGCAATTATTCTGGCCCTGCACGGCTTTAATGATTACCGCAATGCCTTTAGCGGCCCGGCACATTTCTTTGCCGTAAACCGCATTACCACCTATGCCTATGATCAGCGTGGTTTTGGTGAAACTACTCAACGCGGACTCTGGCCAGCGATTGGAGTTCTGGAAGCTGATGCCACTATCATGGCTAGCCTGCTTTGTGCCAGACACCCTGACCTCCCCCTGTTCTTGCTGGGCGAAAGTATGGGAGGGGCGGTTGTCATGAATATGCAGCGTAAAGCACCCTGTATCAAGGGCATCGTGCTGGTTGGTCCCGCTGTCTGGGGCTGGCAGACAATGCCGTTTTGGCAGCGCATTGCACTACGCCTCGCAGCCCATATTGTACCCGGTAAGACACTGACAGGTGAGGGGCTGAAAATCACACCATCGGACAACATTGAGATGTTACGCGCACTGGGACGTGACCCGCTGGTGATAAAGGCAACGCGCGTCGATACTATATATGGTCTTACAAACCTGATGGAAGCCGCGTTACTGTCCAGTGCAGAGCTGGCAACACCGACATTGATACTTTATGGCGAGAAAGACGAAATTATTCCCCATGATCCGACCTGCGCGATGCTAAACAGGCTGCCAGAGACCGCCGCTACCCGTTTTGTACTGTATCCGGACGGTTACCATATGTTGATGCGGGACCTGCAGGCAACAGTGGTGCTGCAGGATGTGGTGTCATGGATACATGATCAGTCGGCATCGTTGCCCTCGACCCTGGAGCTGGATGCCGGGACCTCACGGGCACGATTGTTGTGTAAAGATGAATGAAGATTTTCAGGACAAGCCCCGCCATTTGATCTATATCAATTAATCTGAAAATAGATGTCTAAATGTCCGGCAGAGCCCCCCTGGGACTAGGTGTACTTCCATGGAATTGCCTATACTTACTCTGCACGTTAGCTGGCAGTCTGGCCGG
>JASJGW010000182.1:0-4300 GCA_033791305.1 Gammaproteobacteria bacterium
AGTGCGTCCATTTGATCTCCTGTCAGTTGACTGTTAGTCACAGTACCGCGACACAATATGCGGGGTGTGCGGGGATGATACGACACAAGAACTGGGGTTGTCACCCTGAAAGTCATTCTGTACCTGAAAAAATTGCCGGCAAAAAAATGGCGGCCCGAGGGCCGCCATCCAGAGTTACTACCCTAACAGCTAGCGCTGCCAGGGTCTGATTAGCCGAACGCTATTGATGAATCAGGTTCAGCTCAACCAGTGCACCATAGCAGCGCATCGTAATGTTGGTATTGTGCTCTACCAGGCAGGCAAGCGTGCGACCTTCACCCGGTGTGACATCGGAACACAGCAGTTTGATATCCGGACCGCATTTGGCACCGAAGAAGTTGGCATCGCCAAGTGCATCCCCGATGACCGCCTTGCCCAGTACAATCGACTCGGTACACTGGGTCGACAATTGGCCTTCGTGTGCCGTGAGGCAGTTCAGTACGCGATTGTTACCCAACTCGACATCCCCGCAGAAAGTAGCGACTTCCTTGCTGCAGCCGTCACCAACGATCTTGACTGCCTTATTGAAGGCACTGGTGATCATCGGGCTGTTTACAACATCGGCCTCAGCAGCGATATTTTTGTCCTTGACTTCCTCAGCACGGCGTCTTGCCACGAATTCGGCAGAAGCGTCAGTGCTGACTACGGGGATAACAAACCTGACCTCGGTGCGCCGATTGGGTGCCAGGCACCTGATCAGCGACTCGCCGGCCATACCCGGACAGGTCACCAGCGGGTCTGCCGAGCCATGGGCGGAGACTGCAATGCGCTCCTTTGGCAGACCCAGTGCAACCAGCTCGGTCGCCACGGCATCGGCACGTCGCTTGGATAGTTTCATGTTGTAGGCGTCATCACCGATTTGATCGGTGTAACCGGCAATATTCACACGGTGAATGTAATCATCCACGTGCAGGCCCAGGGCCACTGCCAGCTGCTCCTTTCCTGCTGCGCTCAGTTTGTCGCTGTTAAAGGCAAATGCCTCACCTGCCTGCAACACCATCAAATCAACCTTGGCGGTCACACTGGTCACTCTCGCCTTTTCTTCCCTGACGGGGACCATGTCTTTCCGGCCGGCAACAACCTCCGGATCACATTCTGCAATGGCCACTGTCGGGCTCCACTTCGACGTCCTGACACATTGGCCATCAGCCTTGCGGACAACATTGCCACGCATATCGTACTGATAACCCACCGAGTGCTCGGAGGCCTGGGACGCAAGCGGTACAAAGACACTCCCGGCAATCAGTAAGGTCACAAGTGACGTCAAACAGCTGACGAGTTTTTTTGATTTCTTCATGGGTAATTCTCCTTATTTAATTTATTCGTTTGATAATGCTGCTGTTCTCTAAGACAGAAAAAGACAATAGTCTTTCTCCATGTTGGCTGCG
Source organism: Gammaproteobacteria bacterium (assembly GCA_033791305.1). GTDB lineage: Bacteria > Pseudomonadota > Gammaproteobacteria > UBA9214 > UBA9214 > UBA9214. Next base: position 1,428 of record JASJGW010000182.1, read on the forward strand.
AAGCCTGTGCTATATAATACGTTGTTATAGCAGGATTGCCATACCGGCAGGTTTGCCTGAACGTCAAAAATATTTCCTCTATTCAATCGATACCCGCATGCGTCTGGGTGACGCGCCACGGGTCAAGCCGCTAGGCCTGACCGACCAGTCGCATCACCATGCGCCGGTGTGGAATCCCGGCATCCATAAATTCTTCGCTATCGACAGTAAACCCATGTTTTTCATAGAAAATAATAGCGGGAACCTGCGCATGCAGGTAAACTCGGGTACCGTGTTGCTGGCGGGCAAAATCAAGCAATGCCGTGAGCATGGCCGACCCTATGCCCTGCCCCCGGCAGTCCTTCAGCACGGCCATCCTGCCGATGTGTCCGTCGGGTTTCATTCTGCCGGCACCGACCGGACGATTACCGGCAGCTGTCACCAGCACGTGGTGACAGGATGCATCCAACCCGTCCCATTCCAGTGCTTCAGGGACCCCCTGCTCCTCGATGAATACCGCACGCCTGACCGCGTTGAGTGCAGTCTCGTGCTCCTGCCAGCTGGTGTGTACCAGGTGGAATTCCGGGTTCATGGGAACCGTCTTATACCCGCCAGTTCAGAAGGACGGAGACAGCTTGCCACTGTTAAACAGATCAAGTAGCAACTGCTGTTCCTCAGCCGTCATAATCCTGGTCAGTGATTGCGCATCGACCTCCCGGTGCGCACACAGCGCCTCGGCAAAGCCTGTAGACACATCAAAGTCATCACCATCGATAAACAGCAGCGCACGGCTGCCGCGCCGGCTAAATGCATAACGACTGGCAGGGTGTCTTGCCAGCACAGGGTGTGTGGCAGCAAGGTGCTTGAAGTCTGCGACAGTCAGCCCTGTCTCTGGGGTGACATCGGTCTTTACGTCACTGATAAAACGGCCAAACCACCGGGGCAACTCCGGATAATCCGGTCGCAAATAGTCCTTGAGCATTTCCCTGACGGTATCGATAGTCGCTGCCGTAATCTCGTTTGCATGTTGCTGTACGGCCAGATTCGTGTCCCTGAAGGTTGCTTCAGCGGGCAGATCCCGGCTGATGTATTCAACAAAGTCCTGCAGCATTTCTGCATGGGTGGCGGTACGAAAACCGATAGAAAAACTCAGGCACTCATCGGTTGCCACGCCGTAATGCGACACGCCCGGGGGTATATAAATCAGGTCTCCAGGGGCCAGCAGCCACTCCTGCCCGGGCTCGAAGTCTTTCTGGATCCGCATATCCGTACCGGCCATCTGGTTGTCTTCTGCAACCTCCCGGTTATGTAACTGCCAGCGCCGGTGACCCTGCGCCTGCAGGATGAACACATCATACTGGTCCAGGTGCGGACCCACCGATCCCCCTTCCGGTGCATAACTGATCATCAGGTCGTCAATGCACCACTCAGGAATAAAACGGAACCGGTCCACAATCCAGACCAGCTGCGGCAGATGTTTCTCGACATCGTTTACCAGTAGTGACCAGTGGGTGGCCGGCAGATCCTGAAACACGGTCTCATCCATGGGACCGTACAGGGTCTGCCACGGATGCTTACCCCCCTTCTCAATGACTATCCTGGAGTTGACATCCGGCTCACAGGACAGCCCGGCCAGTTCATCAGCACTGATGGGTGATTCAAAACCGGGGAAGGCCTGTCTGACGACCAGCGGTTGCTGCTGCCAGACGTTTTCCAGAAAGTCTTCCGGAGAAAGATCGCCCAGGGGATAGCCGCTATTATTCATACTTTCAGGCGCACTTGCTCAATTGAGCGACAGGCGCAAGATGGAATCGTTCTGGTCAATAAAGAACCTGAAGTGTTTGAGGAAGTTCATGCCGAGCAGCCCGTCGACGCCGGTCTGCCCACCCAGATCAAGGATACCTATCTCGAGCTGTTGAACAGACCAGTCGCCCACGGACAGTGTCTCTAGAATATAGATCGGTGCACGCACCGGACCATTGGCGGTATTAAAAACACGGCTCTGGCCGGTGTCCCGATAGCGGACGCCCGGTCGTTGCAGCGCCCCGGGCGTGATCATTGTCATGGACGCACCGGTATCAATCAACAGGCGCAGACTGCCGTCATCCCCCGGGCTCGCATCTACCAGGAAGTGCTGCCCGCTGCGAGTGAGCGGTATGCCCGCCACCGCCGTTGCAAGGACCACCGAGTCAGTGTCGTGAGCGACCGCTGCGGTCTGCTGCAGCTTCGTCAACATTAGCTGTGCCTGTTCTCCGACATCGGGATCGTATATTACCAGCGCCAGGGAACGCTGCGCCGCATCCCGGTCATCCAGAGCAAGCTGTGCGATGGCAAGTTCGATAAACCAGGCCGCATAGTCCGGCTCCAGCTGTGTCAGTTCCTGATACAAGGCCAGCAAGCCCCTGCTATCAGCATTTTTCCGGTACAACTCAGCCTGCTTGTTGACCACAAAGCGTATACGCCGCGTGATACGTGCCAGCATCTCCGGGCGGTAAGCAGCCCCCCTGGCCTCATATAATTGCGCGCTTGCCGCCAGATAGTCCTGCTGCCCGAAATATGTCTCCGCCAGCAGCAGGCGTGCATCTGTATCACGGTATGCCACCACCAGAAAGCGGTGTAACAGTTGCGCTGCAGCAGCAAAGTCCCGGGACTTAACAAGTTCATGCGCATGTAACAGAATGGCCGCTTTTGCCTGCTGCATCCCGGCGGTATCTGCCAACGTCTGCAAGGAATCATAGCGTGCAACTGCCTCCGGGTAGGCGTGGCGTTGTAACAACTTCGTCCCGCTATCGGCATGGCCGCCCAACACCGGCCCACTCAACGTTACCGGCGGCCGGGTATCTATTGGTGGTGAAACAAACGGTGTCTCCGGTGCGACAAGCTGCATGGAGCCG
>JASJGW010000183.1:0-4863 GCA_033791305.1 Gammaproteobacteria bacterium
CGGAGAGGATGAGTCTGGCCGGATTCTGTTTATCTTTTGCCGCTCCCCCTACACGATGCATGATTTGAACAACGAACTATTACGCCTCGGCATAGGTCTGGTAGCCGCCCAGCATCTGGAAGGTGGACCGCAGGCCCAACTCTATATACACGCCGGGGAGGTGGAGTTCGAAATATCCGGCAGCCACGGTACATCGTTCCGTGAGAATGATGAAATTTCGGTAGCCTGGCCTATTCCGAATGTTCTGGGCGTACGACCACGAGCATCGGCAAACAAATAGCAGCTGCCTGTGTTTTGCGAAATCGAATTTGTTTGAATATTCATGAAATTTTCCTCTACCCTACTTCGCGTGTTGACCCGCCATCACACCGCCGTCCACGGGCAGTACCACACCAGTAATCCAATCCGCCTGCGAGCTGGCCAGAAAAACAATGGCCGAGGTCACATCCTGTGGTTGTCCATTGCGTCCCAGCGGATGGAAATTGTTGAATGTCGGTAACACCTCCTTGACTTGTTCCTCGCTCAGGAAGGTGTTGTACACGGGAGTTTCCACCACGGCCGGTGCAACAGCATTTACACGGATATGGTCAGCCGCAAATTCAATGGCCAGGTTCCTGGTGAGGGCATGCACGCCCGCCTTGGCAGCGGAATATGCACTGGACGGGGTCGCACCAATCGCCTGACTGGCCCACATGGAACCTGTGTTTACGATTGCGCCAGCACCGCGTTTCTGCATTTCGGGGATGGCCGCCTGCGAGGCATGGAAAGTGCCACCAAGAATAATATTCACATAAGCGTTGTAGTCTTCCTCGGTATGATCGAGGAATGGCGTGGGCTTAAAGATGCCGGCATTGTTCACCAGGATATCGACACCGCCAAACCGTTGCACCGCGGTCCTAACCAGCTGCCGGGCTGTCTCCGGCTTACCGATATCTCCTGCCAGATACGCCACATGTTTTCCCGTTGGGTCGAGCCCAGTGATTGCTTCCTGGAGCTTCATCTCGCGTCGGCCATTCAGGACTACATTGGCACCGCGCTCCAGAAAGGCACGTGCAGTTTCCCATCCTATACCAGTGGCTCCACCAGTGATGACGACAGTTTTGTTCTCGAATTCCATGGTATATCTCCTGGTACGGGTTTTAGAGGGACAACTTGAAACCTGACAGCCACGGCTACTACTTCTTACCTTCAATCGCCTGTGTGGCTTCTTTGGTTGTCCATACCGTGTTAGCTATAAAGCGGAAGTTCACCAGCGCCGCTGCATAACCATCGCCTTCCTCGACCTGTGCGGCTGCAGTCGCGTCCTTGATGACCGCGACTTCAAAGCCCTGCTCGAGCAGCTCGCGCATGTGCGACTCGGTACAGAGATTGGCTGACATGCCGGCCAGGATGACCTTGTCGATACCGCGCTTGCGAAGTTGCAGGACGAGATCATTAGTCTCGGGACCGTAGACCTTGTGCGGACTGGTCACGACCGTTTTGCCGTCCTCAATATAAGGCTTGTATCGCGCCAGCCAGTCCGCACCGGATCCCTCAAAATCATCTATGTTCAAGGCATCTTTGCGATCGAACATGCCAATGTTGTGCATCAGCTTTTCCAGTGCGCCCTCGAAGCGCCAGCCATGATCGTGAGGATAGTAATAGTGGGGTGAAATAAACACCGGAATGCCGTTAGCCTTCGCGCTCTTAAACAATGTTTCGATATTTTCGACCGTGTTGTTCGCAGCAACACTCTTCCCTACCACACCCCATGCAACACCCTTGGGACTCAGGAAATCGTTTTGTGGATCGGTAACAACAAGCGCAGTGCGCCCCGGCTCAACAGTCATCCCCGGGTCGGGCAGAGCCGCCGTCGCGAACCCGGGGATCATTATTACGCTTGCAAGCAGCAGGCCTTGTATTGGCTTATTCATGATGCCCTCTCCTTTTTTGCGTCTGATATTTGCGTAGATTGCAGTTCGAGCGCACCCGAAATCGGGCGCGCCTTTGGATTACATTCTGGTGGCCACGTCGGGGCTCAGGAAATGCCGAATTAGCTTTGCTATCTGCTCGCCATCTTCCTCGAGTGCAAAATGACCGGTATCAAGCAGGTGAAAATCGAGGTTCTTGAGATCCCGCTTGTAAGGGTGCGCACCCTCTGCGGGGAAAATGAAATCGTTCTTGCCCCAGACAATCAGAGTCGGTGGCTGATGTTTGCGAAAGTATGCCTGCCACTCAGGATAGTGAGGGACATTGTTCCGGTAGTCGTAGAACAGGGCTAGCTGGATCTCTGGATTGCCTGCGCGCGTCAGGTGACGCAGGTCAACATTCCAGTTATCCGGACTGATAGCTGACTCATTGCGTACACCGTGTGTGTATTGCCACTTCACCCCTTCCGGTGAAATAAAACCGGCCAGGGGCTGCGCGTTTTCCGGTGTCCTTTCTTTCCAGTATTTGCGGATCGGATCCCAAAACTCACGCAGCCCCTCGACGTAAGCATTGCCGTTCTGCACGATCAGCGAATCGATCCTTTCCGGATGCCTCACCGCCAGGCGAAAACCGATTGGTGCCCCGTAATCCATGAGATACAGGCTGTAGTGTTTCAGCCCCAGTTCATCTACGAATTGCTGCGTTATATCGGCCAGGCTATCGAAGGTGTAATCAAACTCATCGATACTCGGCTGGGCACTGTTGCCAAAACCGGGATAGTCGAGTGCAATTACGTGAAAACGGTCCGACAGTGCCGGGATCAGGTTGCGAAACATGTGGGATGAGGTCGGGAATCCGTGCAGTAACAGGATCGTTGGTGCGTCCCTGGAACCAGCCTCTCGATAGGCGATCTCGATACCGTCGACCATGACCGTTCGAAATTGCGTTTGGTGCGCGACTGTTTGCTGTGCAGCTGGCGGTGATTGATCAGCCATCACAGTCGGTACCAGAGCAGCACCAAACACGGGAATAGCAACCAGCGCGGATACCAGTAGTAGTCTGGTAGCGAAGGTGTTTTTTATCATGGTACGTTCTCCCAAGATCTGACTTGATTTTCAGGTGACGGCTTATTCCGTCACTACTGCTATTACAATTTCTGCGCCAACCCTTATATTATTACCAACTTACTGTTATAAAAGGATTAATTAGACATTCACCAACAACCAGTAGGTTACGAATATTCGTGAATCACGAAATACCGTTGACTAGATAGCGATATATCGTTAATTATTGCGGCAGGTAACACGCAGGATGTTTTCAGGCCAGCAAATGACTGTAGATAAGCGCAGCAGTAAAACAAAAAGGGTGGAGCGAAAACCCGAAAGCGAACTCGCACGCCTCAAGCGTCAGAACGAGTTGATCCTGCAGGCGGCCGGTGAAGGCGTATATGGACTCGATTGTGAAGGCATAACGACCTTTGTTAACCCTGCCGCGGCACGCATGCTTGGCTGGGAAGCAGACACACTGATCGGCGAACCCATGCATGCACTGCTACATCACACCCGCCCTGATGGTTCGCAGTTTCCCAGGGAAGAATGTCCGATCTATGCCGCCTTCAAGGACGGCGCTGTGCATCACGTGGATGACGAGGTCTTTTGGCGCAAGGATGGCAGCAGTTTTCCGGTCGCATACACCAGCACACCGATCCGCGAGAAAGGACGGCTTGTTGGCGCTGTCGTGGTATTCAAAGACATTACTGATCGCAAACTGGCTGAGCAGGAACTGCGCCAGGCATATATTGAAATCGAGCGCATGAAAGAGCGGCTCGAAGCCGAGAATGTCTATCTACAGGAAGAGTTTAAGGTCGAACGTAATTTCGCGGGCATCATTGGGCAAAGCCATGCCATACAGCAGGTGATGCACCAGATCGAGCTGGTTGCCCCAACAGATGCCAGCGTACTAATCAGCGGTGAGTCGGGTACTGGCAAGGAATTAATCGCATCCGCGATACATGAGCAGAGCAACCGCGACGCACGCCCACTGATACGGGTCAACTGCGCGGCGATACCCCGTGACCTGTTTGAAAGCGAATTCTTCGGTCATGTCAAAGGCGCATTTACCAGCGCACTCAAAGACCGCACGGGCCGGTTCGAACTTGCTAATGGCGGCACCATCTTTCTGGATGAAGTCGGGGAAATACCTCTTGAGCTACAAAGCAAGCTGTTGCGTGTACTCCAGGAGGGACAATTCGAACGGGTCGGTGACGAAAAGACTCGCAGCGTCGATGTGCGGGTGGTCGCTGCAAGTAACCACGACCTGAAGGCTGATGTCGACGCCAAACGATTCCGCGAAGACCTGTTCTTCCGTCTTAATGTATTTCCAATCGAGGCGGCGCCACTTAGAGGGCGCATTGACGATATCCCACTACTGGCAGTACATTTCATCGCACTGATCTGCCGCCGCCTGAACCGCTCTGAGCCGCGCCTGACACAAACCAACCTTAAACAACTCCAGACCTACCACTGGCCTGGAAATATACGCGAGCTGCAGAATGTAATTGAGCGAGCCATCATAGTCGGCAAGGACAACCGGCTACAGTTCAATTTGCTGGGTAAGGACGTCGGAAGAGACGCAGTGCCTAAAGTGTCCGAAGAATATAACGCAACAAGCATCCTTTTCACTGAAACTGAACGACTGGCGCGCGACCGGGCCAATATACTCGAAGCCTTACGACTCACAAACGGTAAGATATCTGGTAGAAATGGTGCCGCTGAACTGCTGGGTATTAAACCAACAACGCTGGCATCACGCATGAAGGCCCTAGACATCAAGAAGCAGATATAAACAGAAGACAACATAACCGGGTAGGCTCGCCCATTAGCCGGCCCCGGTAGGGCCACGGCCATAATCGCGGAGAGTGTTCTCCTCAAACATCAACAGCTACTTGCGCATCGC
>JASJGW010000184.1:0-3282 GCA_033791305.1 Gammaproteobacteria bacterium
ATGCTTCGGTTGCCTCGTCCTGTCCTGTGTCAGATTGGGCTACTGTTATGCGTCCGGATTCTCCGGTTAATGTCTGTGACGCATGCGGGGAGTAATCAGCCAGAGATGTGGCATGAACCTGCAGCAGAAGAACGCCTGCGATGCCCGTCATCAGGTTTTTTCTTGCGCGACTTGCTTGTTTTGAGTTAATCATGTTTTTCCTGTAATCGTCATAAACCGGAACCTGGGCTGCAGACGTCATATTTACGAGTGCCTGCCTGATCCCGTGTAAACGATGGGGAATAATACAACATGATTTGCATGTGCTCACCTGGATTAGGGAGCTTCATGTATTTATTCTCCAGACCATTACACGGCATGCCATGCCATATCTTTAGTCAATAATCTTTGTAAGCCGTGTGAAGTAGTGAATGTCCGGCTTTCTCATGATTGAGAGGCCTTGAACTGTGATGGTTCCAGGTGATGTTTATTCAATAACTTGTAGAATTCAGTACGGTTGCGCTTGGCAATGCGTGCGGCCTTGGTGACATTGCCGTGAGTGATCTGGAGTAACTGGGTCAGGTATTCACGCTCAAACTGGCTGCGTGCATCAGCAAATGCGGGTATTTTTCCGGGTTCGTTGCGCAGGGCGCGTTGTACCAGGCTCGCCGGTATCAGTGAGGTGGTCGATAGTGCCACGGACTGTTCCACCACATTGTAAAGCTGCCGGATATTCCCCGGCCATGACGCTGACAGCATGGCTTCCATGGCTTCAGCTGCAAACCCTGTTACGCCTTTCTTTGCGGCGTCCGGGAAGATATCCAGGAAGTGATTGGCCAAAAGCGGTATATCCTCGCGGCGTTCTACCAGTGAGGGTAGTTCCAGGGTCACTACATTCAGGCGGTAGTAGAGGTCTTCCCGGAATTCATTGTTTTTCTGGGCTTGTTCCAGGTCCTGGTGTGTGGCCGAGATGATGCGCACATTAATGGATACCGATTCGGTCGACCCTACTGGTCTGATGGTGCGTTCTTGCAATGCGCGCAGCAATTTGACCTGGAAACCGGTTGGCATGTCCCCGATTTCGTCCAGAAACAGGGTGCCTCCTTCTGCGGCCCGGAACATGCCCGGGTGGTCACGGGTTGCACCGGTAAATGACCCCTTGCTGTGACCGAACAACTCGGATTCAAACAATGATTCCGGGATGGCGCTGCAGTTTAGGCCAAGAAAAGGGTGGGCCGAACGTGGACTGGCATGGTGTATGGCTTGTGCCAATAACTCCTTACCGGTACCGCTTTGTCCATGAATAAGTACGCTGGCGTCACTGTCGGCGACCAGCCGCGCCTGGGTGAGCAGGCTTTCCATCAACGGACTGCGTGTGACAATCTCCTTGCGCCATTCGGCTGCCGCTGCATCAGGCTGGCTGGCAGGCACGTCACCGGTTATCTTCAGGGCTCTTGCTACATGCTCTAGCAGAATTTTGCTATCAAACGGCTTGGTTAAATAACTGTACACACCGCTACTGGTCGCCTCTACGGCATCGGGTATGGTTCCATGTGCAGTCAAGATCATGACAGGTAATGACGGGTTACGCCTGTGTACCTGGTTAAACAGCGTCAGGCCGTCCATGCCGTCCATCTGCAAGTCTGTAATGATGAGGTGTGGGTGGAACAGGGGTAACTGGGCCAATGCCTGCTCGCCACTTTCAACGGCTGATACCTCATAACCGGCTGTTGACAGGCGCATCGATAACAGTCGCAGTAGGCTGTTATCATCGTCTACAAGCAGGACGCGGTACTTATTGGCTGTCATTGCCGGCCTCCGGCTGGTTTTCGCGTTGCTGGATGTTTTGTTCGATGTTGGTCAAGGCCTGCTGTTTCTGCTCCAGTTCCTTGATCTGTCTGTCTTTATTTATAGTCAGTTTCTTAAAGTCGTTGATTGTGACTTCGGCCTTTAATTGTTCATCAATAAATTGCCGCAGCATAAGGATCAATTCCCTGTCACCGGCATTTTCCGGCTCGGGGACAAGGCCTTCCAGTAATTCCAGGGCTCGTTCCGGATTACGTATTGATTTATCACCTGCGGCAAGCAACAGGGCCAGCCTGAGTCGGTTGCTGATGCTGGGGCTGTTGCCGTACTCCTGTTTCCACAGTTCAAGCGTTACCTGGCGTTGCTCCGGTGTCATTGCACGCGTTTCATGTACCTCCGTCAGCCAGTAGTCAGCGCCGTATCCTTTCGAGGTGACCGGAGCGAACCCGGTGCTGCTGTAATGCTGGAATTCACTACAGGCAGTCAGCATCAAAACCGTCGGTATAATAAGAGTGCTAAATTTCATTCTGTTAAAGAACCTTGTTCGAGTGGCAAAATTACTTGCAGGCGTGCACCTGTCCTGGTGGATTCTACCACGGTAATATTTCCGCCATGCGCCCGCGCATATTCTCTGGCGATCGATAAACCCAGACCGGTACCCCGGACATGCCCCTTGGTGGCCGGTTTTCCCTGAAAGAAGGCTTCGAAAACGCGTTCATGTTCTGTGGCAGGAATACCCGGTCCACAGTCTGTAACCTCAATGATTGCCTGTGCGTTACGGCTCGATAACAGCACCCAGAGGGGGCTGTTATCAGGTGAGTATTTGATTGCATTGGAAACCAGGTTATCAACCAGTATGCGTAATTTTTCAGCATCGCCAATAATGCTGACAGCTTGCAAAGAGGTTCGCAGATCCAGATTGCGGGATAACAGGGCAACCTTGTGGTCGGCTAGTACGTTATCAATAATAATTCTTAATTCCACCTGCTCGTATGAAAGTTGTGAGGCGCGGGCACGCAGGATGCTGAAGTTCAGTAAATCTTCAATCAATTTCTGCAATTGCAGGCTGTTATCGCGCAGGATGTCGACAATTTCCTGTTGCGGGTTGTTCAGTTCGCCAATAACCTGCTCATTCATCAATTCAGCACCTTCTCTTATGTTCGAAAGCGGTGTTTTTAATTCATGGGATATATGCTGCAGGAACCGGGTTTTGTCCTGCTCAAGCTCGAGCAAACGGTTGCGCAGCCAGTTAAGGCGTTCCCCCAGCTGTTCCAGGTCACGTGGCCCGGTGACAATGGCTGGATCATTGAATTTCCCGTCTCCGAGCTGGCGTATTGCATGGTCTACCTGCTTGATAGGCCGGGCGATCAAGATAGCAAACAGGCCGGTCAGAAGCAGAGCGGCCGGTACCAGGGCAACCGCCTGGAATACGAGCGTCCGTTGTACCTTGCCGGCCTTGCGTTGTATCTGTTCAACGCCGCGGTTGATTAAATCCTG
>JASJGW010000185.1:0-6146 GCA_033791305.1 Gammaproteobacteria bacterium
GTTCGCCCATATCACCCAGCACCAGCCAGGAATCACCCGCTGCCAGCGCCAGCACGTCCAGCGCCACCTGCAACGACTCGGGGTTGGCGTTGTAGGTATCGTCAATGACTGTAACGCTGTCCGGCAGGGAATGAACATTGAATCGACCGGCGACCGGTGACAGGGATTCCAGCCCCTGTCTGACAGCCTCCAGATCAGCACCTGCAGAGAGTGAAACCGCACAAGCCGCCAGTGCATTCATCACGTTGTGCCTGCCCGGCAATGACAAATGCAACTCAACACTGCCGGCAGGTGTGCGCAAGCACATATCACTGCCCGTGGTATCGCCCTGCCAGTCCGCCGTGACCGCGGCATCCTGCAAACCAAACTCCACGGTCCGGCAATGACCGGCCAGCTCACGCCACAACGGTGCAAACGCATCATCGGCATTAATAACCGCCACACCCTCCGCGTCCAGGCGGGCAAACACTTCACCCTTGGCTCTCGCCACACCTTCCAGATCACCAAACCCTTCGAGGTGTGCCGGTCCGGCATTGGTGATGACGGCAATCGAGGGTTGTGCGATACCGGTCAGATAATCGATCTCACCCGGATGATTGGCCCCCATCTCCAGCACGGCAAATTGATCATCCTCACTGAGGCGGGCCAGCGTCAGCGGCAGACCAATATCATTGTTCAGATTACCTTGTGTTGCCAGGGTACGGCCACACCAGGAAAGTACCGCAGCTGTCATCGCACGTACGGTGGTCTTGCCGTTACTGCCGGTAATCGCGACCACCGGCAGGGAAAACTTTTGCCGCCAGTGAGCACTCAGACGGCCCAACGCCAGGCGGGTATCAGCCACCTCGATTTGCGGCAACGCAGATTGACAGGGCCGCGCAACAGCCGCGGCCACGGCCCCTTGTTCACGTGCCATTTCAACAAACCTGTGACCGTCAAAATTGGGGCCCTGCAAGGCAAAAAACAGTGCTCCGGGCACCAGCTGACGAGTGTCCGTGCTCACACCCTGAAACGCCAGGTCAGTTCCCGTGTAACGCCCGGCAAGTACCTGTGCAGCTTCCGAGAGTTGCATAGCCATCATCGTGACCATTCCCGGGCAATGGTCCTGACTCGTTCCCCGTCGCTGAACGGTAGCACCTTGTTGCCGACCAGCTGTACCGTTTCATGGCCCTTCCCGGCGATCAAAACAATGTCATCGGCCCCGGCATGCTGCAGTGCCAGGGTAATCGCATGGCCGCGATCATGTTCAATCTGCACCGCAGCAGGCTGCTTCAGCCCGGAACAAATGTCCGCGATAATCTTTTCTGCATCCTCGGTACGCGGATTATCGTCGGTCAGCACGACCTTGTCAGCGAAGCGCTCCGCAGCTGCGCCCATCATTGAACGTTTACCGTGGTAGCGGTCACCGCCCGCACCAAACACACACCACAAGCTGCCGCTGCAATGCGCCCGCAGCGAACGCAAGGCTGCTTCCAGCGCGCCTGCCGTATGCGCATAATCCACCACGACCAGTGGACGGCCCTTGCCCATATCGAAACGTTCCATGCGACCCGGCACGGTACGGGTTGCGGCAAGACGCCGCATGGCCTCTTCAAAGGGCAGACCGGCAACACACAGACTGGCAAGTGTGGCCAGCAGGTTGCTGGCATTGAAGCGTCCGAGCAAACCGCATTGCAGCGAACCGCTGCCCCACGGCGTCATTACATCCATGCGCAAGCCACTGACATCAAAATGCAGGTTGCGTCCGATGACCCATTGTGCGGGAAATCGTGTACGAAACGGTTCATTCTCCAGCCGGTAGGCAATCGGTGCAACGCCCGGCGGTATTGCATCCAGCAAGGCACTGCCAAACCTGTCATCGGCATTGATGACGGCATAACGCAGGCCTTCGGTGTTAAACAACTTGCGCTTGGCTTCCGCATACGCCTCAACATTACCGTGGTAGTCCAGGTGATCACGGGTCAGGTTTGTCAGCACTGCCAAATCAAAATTCACACCACGAACCCGTCCCTGGTCCATGGCGTGAGAGGACACTTCAGAAACCACACAGCGGGCACCTTTTTGCTGCATGGATGACAACGCCTGCTGCACCGTCAGCGCATCCGGCGTGGTGTGGGTCGCCACAGACAATTCGTCAAACAGGCCATAACCAAGTGTACCGATCACACCACAGCGACGGTCATCACTGTTCAATGCCTGTGCAATAAAATGACAGCAGGAGGTTTTGCCATCCGTACCGGTGACACCGATCATAAACAGACCACGTGAAGAATGACCGTAGAAACGGTCAGCAACCAGGCCAACCGAGCAACCAAGATCAGGCACTGCAACAACCGGCACCGGCAGCAGGGCAGCCATTTCCGACAGACCGGGATCATTACTGACCGGCTCCCAGGCAACAGCGACCGCACCCAGTGCAATAGCCTGCCGCGCATGCTGCAGACCATGTGTCTGCGACCCGGCTACCGCCAGAAACAAATCACCTGCCTGCACCTTGCGACTGTCAAGCGCCAGACCGGAGATAACGATATCACGGGATACATTCACACCCTTGAATCCCTGCAGCAACCGGCCGAGGGTATATTCCGCCGCCAGCAACTCTGCCGTCATCATGCAGGCTCCTCCTCATGACTGCGCCGGGTCTCCAGCATCGGCAGATCATCCGGTGGCACTGCCAGCAGACGCAAGGCACCCGACATCACCCGGGAAAACACCGGTGCCGCAACCTGGCCACCGTAGTACGCGCCATTACCCGGCTCATCAACCATCACCACCATTACCAGCCGTGGATCACTGGCCGGCGCCATGCCGGCAAAGACCGCCAGGTACTTGTTACTGGAGTAACCACCGGGCGCTGGTTTCTTTACCGTACCGGTCTTGCCGGCGACACGGTAACCGGCCACACGTGCCTGCGGTGCAGTACCGTCAGGTCCGGTCGCCTGCTCCAGCATGGCGCGCACCTGCTGCACAGTCCCTGTCGGCAGAATGCGGCGCTCCTCCGACACATCACCTTCATGCAGGAAGGTCACTGAACGCTTGATACCGTCCGCTGCCAGCACCCCGTAAGCCTGCGCAAGTTGCAAGGCAGTCACGGAAACACCATAACCATAGGCAAGTGTCGCCGTCTCGATTTGATTCCAGCCGCCGTGATAGGACAGCAGCCCGGAGGCTTCTCCCGGGAAACCACTGTAGGTTTGTGCGCCGAAGCCGAGATCCGTCAACAGGGTCCAGATATCTTCTGCCGGCAGGGTAAGTGCAATCTTGGAAATGCCAACATTACTGGACTTGCGAATAACACCCGTGACATCCAGCTGGCCATAGTCATGCACATCCCGCACCGTATTCACACCGACGCGATACCAGCCAGGCGAGGTACTGACCAGCGTCTCGGGCTGAAAGTGTCCGCTCTGCAACGCAGCGGCCACAATAAAAGGCTTCATGGTTGATCCCGGCTCGAACACATCCGTTACTGCGCGATTTCGCATATGGCTGCGGCGCAGTTGCTGCCGGTTATTCGGGTTAAACGACGGCTGGTTCACCATGGCGAGTACTTCGCCACTTTTCACATCCAGCACGACTGCAGAGGCAGCCAGCGCCTTGTGTTTTTTCATGACGGCCTTGAGTTCGCGATAGGCCAGATACTGGATACGCCGGTCGAGACTGAGCCTCAGGTCCTTGCCGGGGTGCGGACGACTGATGCTTTCTACATCCTCGATAATGTCGTGCTTGCCGTCCTTGATGACGCGCTTGGCCCCGGGCTCTCCGCCAAGCCAGTCTTCATAGGCCAGCTCCAGTCCTTCCTGACCGAGATCGTCAACATTGGTAAACCCGACAATTTGTGCAGCCACCTCGCCACCCGGGTAATAACGCCGGTACTCACGCTGCAGGTAAACCCCCGGTATCTTTAGCGCCGACACCTGCTCTGCCAGCGCCGGGCTGAGGTGACGCCGCAGGTAAACAAAGCCCCGGTCGGCACGACGCGCCAGCAACTGCCGCACCTTGCCGCCGTCCAGCGACAGCAATGCTGCCAGTTCGGGAATCCGCTGCTGCTCGCCACCCAGCTCCTGCGGGTTCACCCACACTGACTCGACCGGTGTACTGACAGCCAGCGGCTCACCGTTACGGTCCTGGATCACACCGCGGTGCGCCGGCAAGGCAACAACCCGCAGATGCCGCGCCTCTCCCTGCGACAACAGAAATTCCTTGTCCAGCACCTGCAGGCAAACTGCGCGCCACACCAGCGTGATCGCGGCCAGCCCCATGCACAATAAAATGAATATACGGCGGCCCTGGTAGATACCGTTGTTGCTCGCATGACTCATGGTTTGACAATCACCATATTGTCAGCAGACAGGGTCACCATACCAAGCTGGTCACGTGCGGCACGCTCAACCTTGCCCTGTGTTGTCAAGGTACTCTGTTCAAGCTGCAACTGTCCCCACTCGACATCCATGCGATCGCGCTCATTACCCAGCATTTGCAATTCGATAAACAGCTCACGACCCTTGTGCTTCGAATAAACAACACCCACAGCCGTGGCCACCACCGCCAGCAACACCATGAGCACCTTGACCGGCTGCGCATTCATTGCAGCCGCTCCGCGACCCGCAACACCGCACTGCGTGCACGTGGATTGCTGATCACTTCCAGCTCGCCGGCACGTATCGCCTTGCCTACCGGCCGCATGCGCGGGACGTAATCCATACCGGCAAGCGGAAATTCCGGTGGCGGCTGCTCGCCCCGATACTCATCACGAATAAAACGTTTGACAATGCGATCTTCCAGCGAATGAAAACTGATGACAGCCATACGGCCCTGCGGAGCCAGCACCTCGCGCCCCTGACCAAGCACAGCGGTAATTTCATCCAGCTCGTTGTTAATGTAAATACGAATAGCCTGAAAGCTTCTGGTTGCCGGGTGCTTGTTCTTTTCACGCACCGGAACAGCCGCTGCAATCAACTCGGCAAGCTGTCGCGTTGTCCGCAGCGGTTCTGTATGACGCACCTCGACAATAGCGCGTGCAATTCGCCGGGAGAACCGTTCTTCACCATACGTCTTCAGTACCCGACTGATATCGCTTTCGCTGGCTGTTTCCAGCCACGCTGACGCACTCATACCGGATGACGGGTCCATGCGCATGTCGAGGGGACCATCTGCGGAAAAACTGAACCCGCGGGAGGCGTCATCCAGCTGGGGCGAAGAAACACCCAGATCCAGCAACAGACCATTCACCCTCCCCTGCAACTGTCGCTGCGCAACCACATCGCTCAGCATCGTGAATGCACCCTGTTCAATTTCAAAGCGCGGGTCCATGCCAAATTGCTGCTGCGCTGACTGCACGGCCTCGGGATCCCTGTCCATGGCCAGCAATCGTCCCTGCGGTCCAAGCACCGCAAGGATTGCGCCGGCATGACCACCACGACCAAAGGTCCCGTCCACGTAAACACCATCCGGCTTTATTGAAAGCCCAGTCAGCACCTCTGCAAGAAGTACTGGCTGATGTGTGTATTCGGCTGTCACGAATCAGAGCGTCAGGGATTCCAGCGAATCCGGCATATCATCATCATTGCCGTCATCTGACACCCAGTCACCACAACTCTTTTCCCAAGCCTCTTCGTTCCAGACTTCAAACTTGTTTCCCAGTCCCGCAAGTACGACGCGCTTTTCCAGGTTGGCAAATTCACGCAGTCGCGGCGGAATTAAAATCCGCCCGTTCTTGTCCATCTCCAGCTCAGTTGCATGACCCAGCAACATGCGCTGCAAGATACGGGTTCGCTTGTTCTGATTGGGGAGACGGACGAGCTTGCGTTCAATCTCGTCCCAGTCAGGCAAGGGATACAGCAGCAGGCAGCGATCGTCGTGAACCGTCAAAACCACACGGCCCTCACAACGCGTAATGAGATCCTCGCGGTACCGGGTCGGAAAGGCCAGGCGACCCTTCACATCCAGATTGACCGCACTGCCACCCTTGAACAAATCCGCCCCCTTTTGATCCCCAGAAACCCATTAATTACCACTGAGTCCCACTTTGCGACACTATAGGGAGGAAGGTCGGATTGGTCAAGCTAAATCAGTAAAAAAATCCCATCTGGACAGTAACTTAGGCCATTTTCGCAGTTTTTCGCGGCAATACCGTCAACATATAA
>JASJGW010000186.1:0-7714 GCA_033791305.1 Gammaproteobacteria bacterium
CTGCGCATGACCTTTCGTGTGCAAAGGCATGCTGTCTTGTCCGAGAGCCGGATGCGGGAAATCTGCATGTCCGGTTCGATGAGCGGGGTGTGGAAACGGAGTGATGGTTAAGCTATTGAGGCACCGCCAGACGAAAGGGGCGGCAACGGATAGGCTGTACCTTAGACCACCGCGCCACATCTCGACTCTACCGATCGCACGTGTTTATCGTTTCCGTCAGCAACCAGGGTTCTGGTGATTAGGAACGGCAGGTATCTGCCCGAACTCGGAAGTTCCTGAGCTAAGTGACTGTATTTGTTGTAATCGACAAACCAGCCAAGGCGGAAGATATCGACAAGGCTGGAACACTATAATTTACGGAGGATATACCATGAGCAGATTACACCTATTGGGTTTGGTAGGTGCTTGCATCATCAACCAGATAGTCAGCACACCGGTTCTTTCGGCACCAATATTTCCCAGTGAAATCCATGCGTGTGTAACCGGTGGTGTCTGCACAGAGCCGGTTCTTCAATTCGATTCACCCGACATGGCTGTATACCAGTACGCTGAAAATGCCGTCCAAAAGGCATTAATTGGTTATGAGTTGAAAACGGGATCAAAGGAAATCTACAGTGACAATAGTAGTAATGTGCTTGGAGGCCCAATTTGGGTGAGCGCCAATCAGTTTTACGATCTGAGCGAGGACCGTCACTTCTTTTCTTTATACCTGGACCAAGTAATCCCACAGCCACAAAATTGGTGGGTTTTCGATTCTGATGGGCTGGACGTAGGGCTAAGCCTGACTACAGCTGATCTACTTGGTGGCAGCGGTTTCTTTCACCTTGGCGAAATCGGAGGACCCACTGGCTTCCTATTGGAGGGTGACTTGGGAACTCTTGGTGACGGAGGCCAGGGGGGGTACCCCTTCGCCGATAACCACAGTTTTTTGCCTTGTTTGGCTACTACTTGCGAAGTTGGGGCTGAATTCAATCTGATAAATCTGGCCTATATCGTAAGTGGACCACAGGCTCTACTAACTGTCGACTTAACTGACAACGGAAAGCTCCTTTATAGTCAGTTCATAGGTTTCGAAGGAGAGCGAGCGTTTCAGTATTACTATGTAAAACCGGTTCCTCTCCCTGCTGCTGCCTGGCTGTTTGGCTCCGGTGTACTGGGACTAATTGGAATTGCCAGACGCAAGAAATTTGAAATGGCTCCCCGGGACGGGTTCGATCGGACTTCCTTGTCGACCGCAGTCAATGACGTCCCCAGGGTTTCATCGGTCCGACCCGGTGACTTTCGTTCTCTTGAACCGCCCGCCGGGACAGATGACGGGAGTGGGTGAAACCCTGAAATACAGGGCGGCCCGTGGATGCTTCCGCAGTTACGACTTCTTCGTCTTTCGTCCACGCAAGGCGTCGATGATCCCGCCCCAGAATCCCCGACGGGTATTCCCGACTTTCTCTCGTTTGTGGTCGGCTTCGGTGTCGCCGCATTGCGGGCAACGCCATAAGCGACCGTTTATCCTGTGGCCGCACTTTGGGCAGCTGATGAGAAGTGTATCTTTCATGATTCGAGTGTCGGCCCGATGCTTGAAATATGAAGAGGCAGCAGTTTTTCCCTTATTGTTTCGGCGGTTTCCTGGCCCATTATATCAGCGAATGGTTCGTACGCATCGTTTCCCTGTCAGGCCCCTAGAGCGGCAGGCGGAGCGCCACCCGTTGTGTACGAATAGTATACGGATAGTGCCGGTCAGCCGGTCCGCCGAAGAGTTCGGGCGGATTGACAGCCAGACTCATATCCCCCTTCAGCAGAAAGTCGGCGACGGCGATCGCGAGCCTTTTAACGTTCTTTTTGTGGGCTTCTGCGACAGGCCTGCCCTGCGTCGGCGCGATAAGCACATTACCCAGATTCAGGAAGGGTTTTATGCCTTCAGGATACTCACCACTTTTCAGGTCTGACAGGGGCAGGGTGAACGCCGCACCCCGAATGCGGCCCTTCTTGAGTGCCGATAGCAAGGCTTCCTCGTGAAAAACCGCATCTCGCGCGGTGTTAATGATAAAGGGCTTCCTGCGGGACTGGAAGATCTTGTCGATGAGAAAGACCTGCTCTTCGCCACTGGTGTGAATACTGATGATATCGGCGCGTTTCACGACTTCCTCGATCTGGCAGTATTCGATGATGGGACGCAGCAGGGGATCCGGGAGGTGGAATTCCTCGTAGACCGAGCGCGGGTGATTGTCGAAGCCGAGCACCCGTGTGCAGTGGGGCAAGATCATCAGGGCGAGGGTCTGGGCCACACGCCCACAGCCAATCAGCCCGACGGTTTTGCCCGCCAGTTCGAAACCGCTGTACCCCTTTGGCGGCGGCGCGGCGGGGTCCGAGAGTAAAGTCGCCTTTTTATCCTTGTTTTGCTGGAACGAATCACTCAGGAGAAACACCATCAGGCGCTTGCTCAGATTTGCCGCTTCGAAGGTATTGCCGTACTCGGTGATTTTGACGACGATACCGCAGGCCGTGGCCTCCATGAGGTTCACGTTGCGCGGCGAGTCGCCAAGCACGCCGATAATTTTGAGGGACAAGGGCGCCGCCTCCATCACCTCCAGGGGAATGCGCACCCTCTCCCGCACTATTAATGCATCGTAAGGATTGGCCTGAAGCAACCTGATCAAATTACCCGTCGTTAGCCGAACCACGTCGGTCTTGATACCGGCGTCGTTGAGCAACATCCGAGCATGGTGTTCGAGCTTTTCGTCCAGAAGTACGCGATACTTGCTCATTGTGTTCTCTCAGCAGCTGTGGGTTCGGCGGTTGCTGTGGTCCGAAAAAATTCATGCAGCCTTGGTTACCAGCACATATTTGGGATGTAATCCACCCGGAACAGGGTGACTCACCACTTTAAGATGACCTGGAATGCGGTGCCGACATTCTGGTAGTGTAACAGGGAGATTGGCTGGCGGACCCGGAATTCCTGGCAATGCCGGCAGAACGTAGCAATCACACGTTCACAGAAGCTGTTAGCTTTGGGGCTTCGATAAGGCGCTCAGTACGCGCAATTCCAGCGGTATCCGTGGTCGCCCTGAGCGCGATTTCCAGCACCAGAACAGACTGTGCCTTGCAGCCCAGCCGGTGGCATTCCTGTTATTTGGTCACTTCAAGGAATATTACCAACGCCAAGGCAAGTGTAGCTGTTAGAAGCATCAGCATCCGTTTGGTGAATCTGAAAGTTTTTTGAGTCATGACACTTACCCCCCTTATGGCCAGTAAATATTGCTTGCCGGAAGGGATCAGCCAGCAAATGTGGCCTTTACTCCTAATCGGCTAGTGGTGCTGTACAGCGTCCACCCGTCAGGATCTCTCATATAATCAAGCGTAATATATTTTTGAGAAAATGCCATAAGCACATCTACTTACACTCGCCTCAGGTTAATCAATAATCTACCTGCACCTGAGCGGCAACAGTCTGCTATCTGGCCATGTCGGGAGGGTGCAGTTCCGCTCACTGTGGCAGGATTTCTTTGCAAAAAAACACAACATCCAAGAGGATTGAGTGAACCGCCGCTCGGGGGGCACGAAAGCCTCCGCTAAGACTTGCCTGCAGACGGCAGTGGCTCACCACTTGAAGGTATGACGCAGGATACGGAAAAAGACAAAGGCCGCCAGCAGTGCCAGAAAGAATTCCAGTATAAACATCATTCGCCTCCCGTAATTGACGGGAGCAACTATATGTCAATGGTTTTTCAACACGTTAACCGCTACGCGCCAGATCATTGTCTTACTGTGACAATCTGGCTATGCCAGTAGAGGGTGCAGCCCTAGCCCGCATTTCTCACCACGATAACGAGCCCTCACTTGATCTTTGAATCCACAGCAGATTATCTTCCGGTTGCTCCCGGCATCCTGCCTCCCGCGACACTTGTACATCCCTGTACGTCGTCGGAAATACAGTCCGTATTCCGCTCCTTCAGAAAATCCACTGTGATTCCAGATCTCTGCGCGATCATCTCGTCCCGCGGGGAGAAATGATGTCTAGTCATTGACAGGCGAACTCCGTCAAAACGGATGTCCCGTTCCACCCATCCCCTTCATACCTTTCATCCCGCGCAGCATTTTTCCCATACCGCCCCTGGACATCTTTTTCATCATCTTCTGCATTTGCAGGTGTTGTTTAAGCAACCGATTGACATCCTGCACCTGGGTACCGGAGCCAGCAGCGATACGACGGCGGCGCGAACCCTTGATGACAGCCGGAAAATTGCGTTCATGCGCCGTCATGGAATTGATGATCGCCTTCATGCGATGCACCTGGCTGTCATCCATCATGGCATTTTTGGGCATATTGCCCATGCCGGGCAACTTGTCCATCATCCCTGCAAGACCACCCATATTGAGCATTTGCTCGAGCTGGTCCCGAAAATCATTCATATCAAAACCCTTGCCCTTGGAAATCTTTTTGGCAAGTTTGGCAACCTGCTCCTTGTCAACTTTCTGCTCGGCTTCCTCGACCAGGCTCAGCACATCCCCCATGCCCAGTATGCGTGAGGCAATACGGTCCGGGTGAAAGGGTTCCAGTGCCGCGGTCTTCTCGCCAACACCTAAAAACTTGATGGGCTTGCCGGTAATCGCACGGATAGACAAGGCCGCACCACCCCGCGCATCACCGTCTGTCTTGGTCAGGATCACGCCCGTCAAGGGCAGGACATCGTTGAAGGTGCGCGCTGTATTGGCCGCATCCTGGCCGGTCATACTGTCAACGACAAACAGGGTTTCCACCGGCTGTGCGGCGGCATGCACCCGACGGATCTCGTCCATCATTTCATCATCGATATGCAGACGGCCGGCGGTATCAATAATCACCACGTCCAGATGCTGTTTGCGCGCGTGGGCAATCGCAGCGCTCGCGATCTTGACCGGATCCTGGTCGGCACTGCTGGGGAAAAACTCCGCCTCGACCTCACCCGCCAGCGTTTGCAACTGCTCGATGGCGGCTGGCCGGTAAATATCACAACTGGTCACCAGCACACTCTTTTTGTGCCGTTCTTTCAGCATGCGTGCCAGTTTGCCCGTACTGGTAGTCTTGCCCGAACCCTGGAGGCCCGCCATCAGTATGACGGCCGGGGGCTGCACATTCAGGTTCAGCGCATCATTGACCTCCCCCATCATCTGGACCAGTTCGTCATTGACCACCTTGACCAGCACCTGGCCGGGCGACAGGCTCTTCGTCACCTCCTGCCCCATGGCACGTTCACGTACGCGCTCAATAAAATCCTTGACGACCGGCAGTGCCACGTCGGCCTCGAGAAGGGCCATGCGCACATCGCGCAGGGCATCCTTGATATTTGCCTCGGTCAGCCGCCCCTGGCCACGCAGGCTCTTGATGGTTTTTGAGAGTCGATCAGTGAGATTGTCAAACATGGTTAGTTTCCATCCAAAAAGAATAACTCGCGCAAAGACGCAAAGATCGCAAAGCTGGAATCGTACTGTTCCAAAGGCATATTACATCTTTTCCTGGCGTCTTTGCGCCTTTGCGAGAGAAATTACGGTGCTTAAGGACGGACACTGGTTAGGGCCCCCTGTCCTGTCAATGCCGGAGGGCATTATAATGGTTAGGCGCCCGCCGGAGCACTTCAATGCCCGCGGCAGTTATGTCATGATGCCGCCATGACAACCCTGCTACCCGGATTCCTTGCAATAGCCCTGTACCTGCTTGCCAGCACCCTGCTGACATTAATACTCATGCGCGGCACCGACACCGCTTGCCAGCGTAATCAGGTGCTTATGATCGGGCTCGCTGCAGCTGTCATACACGGCGGTTTGCTGTATACCTCCCTGCTGACACCGGAGGGACTCAACCTCGGCATCTTCCATGCGGCCTCACTGGTCGCCATGACGACCTCCCTGCTGTTGCTGCTGTCGGCATTCATGGAGCCGGTTGAAAACCTGGGCATCGCAGTCTTTCCGGTAGCCGCCGCCAGCATCGGGCTGACAATGCTCTACCCGGCACCGCACATCATTACCAGTGCCAGTTCCTGGCAGCTGGACAGCCATATTCTGACGTCATTGCTGGCCTACAGCATCCTCGGACTTGCCGTTCTGCAGGCAATCCTGCTTGCCATTCAGGACCGCCACCTGCGTAACCGCAGTCCTGGAGGTTTCATCCGGGCACTGCCGCCGTTGCAGACCATGGAATTCCTGCTGTTCCATATGATCACTACCGGTTTCGTCCTGTTGACACTGGCACTGATCACGGGTGCACTATTTCTCGAAGATATCTTCGCCCAGCATCTGGTTCACAAGACCACGCTCTCCATCATTGCCTGGGGCGTGTTCGCGATCCTGCTGTGGGGCCGGTGGCGCTTCGGCTGGCGCGGCCGGACAGCCATCCGCTGGACCATCGGCGGTTATATCTTCCTGATGCTTGCCTATTTTGGCAGTAAATTCGTCCTGGAACTGATATTGATACAATAGGTCGACCCCGTAACCTGACAGGTATACCGGGCATTACCCATCCTGTCGATAATTCAGCCGGTTATCCGTCAACTGACAGCACGCACGGTTTTTCTGTAACATACCCAGTTCGTTAATCAACAAGAGGCTGTCCCCGTTTGGACGACACCCCCCTGAGTGCGCTGTTTGCAGTACTCTTTTTTCTGATACTGCTTTCCGCCTTCTTTTCCGGCTCAGAGACGGGTCTGATGACGCTCAACCGTTATCGCCTGCGCCATCTCGCTGACAAGAAACACCCCGGCGCTATGCGCACACAAAAGCTGCTGCAGCGTCAGGACCGGCTGATCGGCCTGATACTGCTTGGCAATAATTTTGTGAACGTGCTCGCATCAATCCTGATGACACTGATTACCCTGCGCATCTATAACGATACCGGCCCGGTATTCGCAGCGGGCTTATTATTGACGATTGTTATCCTGCTGTTTGCGGAAGTGACACCGAAAACACTGGCCGCCCTGCATCCCGAGCGCATCGCCTATCCCGCTGCCCTGGTCTATACACCGCTGCTGAAACTGCTGTATCCCTTCGTCTGGATTGTGAATGTCATTGCCAATAGCCTGCTTAAACTATTGGGGGTATCAGCAGAAGACCAGCCTTCCCATGCGCTCACCAACGAAGAGCTGCGCACTGTTGTCATCGAGGCAGGCGCCATGATTCCGAAACGTCACCAGTCCATGCTACTGAACCTGATGGACCTTGAGAAGGTCACTGTCGAAGATATCATGGTGCCCCGCAATGAAATCATCGGTATTGACATCGAGGATAACTGGGAAACCATCTGCAAACAGCTGTCAGACAGCCAGTACACACGCATCCCCCTGTACCGCGAAAGCATTGACAACGCTATCGGCATACTGCACATGCGTAATGTTCTGCCCCTGCTGTACCGGGACGAGCTCGACCCGGAGGCACTGCAGCGCATTGCCCGCGAACCCTACTTTATCCCCGAGAACACTTCCCTGAACCGGCAGCTGCTGAATTTCCAGCGTGAGCATCGCCGCATTGGTTTTGCGGTCGACGAATACGGTGACATCCAGGGACTGGTGACACTTGAAGACATCCTGGAGGAAATTGTCGGAGAATTCACCTCTGATCCCACCGCGCATATTGAAGACGTCCAGCTGCAGCCGGACGGTACCTGGCTGGTCGATGGTTCCGTTAATATCCGGAACCTGAACAACGCGCTGAAAATGTCACTGGCTACCGATGGTCCCAAAACACTCAA
>JASJGW010000187.1:0-2848 GCA_033791305.1 Gammaproteobacteria bacterium
CAGGCCAACCCTTCGGGCGCGCCTGGGGTGTCCCGCAGCAGCGTTGACGTGCTTGACAAGGACTATGGCCATTGCCTGCGCACGGTGCCTTGCTGCGAAACACCACAGGAGCGCTGAACAAGGCAATATCATCTTGAAGGAGTACTAGCTATGTCAACAGATCTGCAGCTTGCCCTGTGTACCGTACCGGACGAGAAGACAGCCGGACGGATTGCCGATGCGCTGGTCTCTGAAAAACTGGCCGCCTGTATCAATATTGTTCCTTCAATCATGTCTGTCTACCGCTGGAATGACGCTATCGAACACGACCAGGAACTGTTGCTGCTCATCAAGACCAGTGCATCCATGTGGCCTTTACTGGAAGCGCGCATACTTGAGCTGCACCCGTACGAACTTCCGGAAATCATTGCAGTCCCAATTCACACCGGACAAGCCGACTATACCCAATGGATAAAAAACAGCCTTACTACCCCCTGATATATCTGACACGACTTTGCCTGGCAGCAGGAATTCTGCTGTTACTGTCAAGCACGGCAACCGCTGCACTCGACCGGGTAGATAACGTCGAACCGGAACTGCTGGCGCCGGAGCAGGCCTTTGCCTTCAGCGCGACCGTACAGGACGGCTCAACCCTGCAGGTTAGCTGGAAGATTGCAGACGGCTATTACATGTACCGGGACCGACTACGCTTCAGCAGCGAGACACCTGGCATTGAACTGGGTGAGCCATCCCTGCCGGCCGGTAAAATCAAGGATGACGAATTTTTCGGGAAGATCGCGACATTCCGCAACCAGGTGACCGCCACCATACCGGTTACCCGCACGGCCAATGCCCCCCCCATGATCAAGCTAAAGGCCGTATCACAGGGCTGCGCCGACATCGGTGTCTGTTACCCGCCACAGACTCAGATCGCACAACTCGTGCTGCCAGCGCCGGCAGTAACGAGCGGTAACAACCAGACATTACAGGCGCTCAATGCCTTCAGTGACAACCTCGGACTGGGCGCTAACGATGATGAATTTCTTGACCCGGACATCGCCTTCCAGGCCGACATCATTGAAGCATCACCGACCCTGCTGGTGGTACGCTGGCTCATTGCGGAAGGATACTACCTCTATCGTGACAAACTCAGCATACAAATCAGTGATGGTGAGGGCGTCACCGCAGGCCCGATCGAGACCCCGGCCGGCGAGGTCAAACACGATGAGTTTTTCGGTGATGTAGAAGTCTTCCATAACGAGGTACAGGCACGAGTGCCACTGGTGCGCACCTCCGGCAATGCCGCAGACATCAGCATACAACTCGGCTACCAGGGCTGTGCAGAGGCTGGCATCTGCTATCCGCCGATCAAAAAACAAATCCCCGTTACACTGGCCGCCTACGACCCGGACAACCTGCCAGCTGCCACCACACGGCCTGCGGGTACCACTTCCGACAAGGCCGATATGTCGCTGAACTCAACCAGTCAGGATGATTTTGCACGGGTATTGAAGGAAAGCAGCCTGTGGTGGGCGATCGTATTTTTCTTTGGTGCCGGCGTGCTGCTGGCATTTACCGCCTGCATGTATCCGATGATACCGATTCTTTCCAGCATCATTGTCGGTCAGGGGCAGACAGTCACGACCGGCAAGGCATTCTTGCTGTCACTGTTCTATGTTGAGGGCATGGCGGTTACCTATGCAATCATTGGCGTGGTATCCGCACAACTCGGCGCCGGTGTGCAGGCGTTCTTCCAGAACCCGTGGATACTCACGGGGTTCGCCCTGGTTTTTGTTGCACTGGCCCTGTCCATGTTCGGCTTCTTCAATCTGCAATTACCGGCCTCCATGCAGGCCAAACTCAGTGCATCCAGCAACCGTATGAAAGGCGGCACACTGCTGGGTGTTTTCGTCATGGGGATCCTGTCAGCGCTGATTGTGGGACCCTGTGCCGGGCCGGTGTTGATTGGTGCACTGCTCTACACCAGCCAGAGTGGTGATTACCTGACAGGCGCTCTGGCGATGTTTGCACTGGGCAACGGCATGGGCGCACCACTGCTGGTAATCGGTGCCTCCGGCGGCAAGCTGTTGCCCAGGGCCGGTGGCTGGATGGATACCGTCAAGGCGGTATTTGGCGTCATCCTGCTCGGCGTCGCCATCGTCATGCTGGAGCGTATTCTGCCCGGCCCGGTCACCCTGATCATGTGGGCACTGCTGCTGATTATTCCAGCCATCTACATGCGTGCACTGGACGCATTACCGGAAGGCATATCCGGCTGGTACCGGCTCTGGAAAGGACTTGGTATTGCCATGCTGGTATACGGCATCATTCTAATCGTCGGCGCCACGACCGGTGCGCGGGATCCACTCCATCCGTTACGCAATATCAATACGGCTGTCACGGTTGGCGGCAGCGGTAAACACACTTCACAACATCTGGAATTCGAGCGCATTAAAAGTATCGAGGACTTCAATGCTGCCGTGCAGAAAAGTGCGGCAGCCGGTAAACCGGTGATGCTGGATTTCTATGCGGACTGGTGCACCTATTGCATCAAGATGGAGGAATACACCTTCCCGGACCCGCGGGTACAGCAGGAACTCGCCAATGCCACTTTGTTACAGGCCGACGTAACAGACAATGACGAGACAGACATCGCCCTGTTGAACCACTTCAAACTATTTGCACCGCCCGCCATCCTGTTTTTCGGGACAGATGGGCAGGAACGGCAGGAACACCGTCTGGTAGGCTTCCTGAAAGCGGATGAATTTCTGGAGCATGTACAGAAGGCAATTCCGGAATAAGGAAGATCATTCCGCACTTGGCGCACTTGCGCACTTGGGGTCAGGTCTTGAATCTTGAATTATTGATG
>JASJGW010000188.1:0-8029 GCA_033791305.1 Gammaproteobacteria bacterium
CAGACTCCATCGTGCAACCTACCCTCGCCTCTGGCGAACACGCTATTAACTGGTCGAAAACATTACGGGAAATAATGCCTGCACGGATTTATGATTAAGCCGAATAATTCTTTTTTGACACCGCCCTACGAATCAATAAAAAGTTTTTCTTAGTGCTGTTTACTAAGCGCCTCCTGCGCTACGTCCTTCTGATAGTACTAGCCCGGATATTTCATAGGAACGCTGCTAATCTTGCTTAACACTATGATTATTATAAGAAATGGCAGTATATTATAGAAGTACACTATGTACCTGACAACGCTATGCAGTTCTTGGAAAAATATCAGTGGCCATTTTGTCCGAATCCCCTGTAACCATAGCTACGGCTATGCTTTTCGGCGAATCGTACAAACTGACTCACTGATATTCCCCCAAAATTCTGCATTCCTATGAAATATCCGGGCTAGCGTACGATCAAAATGCTCCAGGTATTTTAGTGCGACATTTGCGGCAAAAAATTATTTTTTATGATGTTCCGCTCATTTAATCGGTTAACAACTACCTGGCAAGCTTGTATAAAAGTCATTGTCAAAGGCATCAAATAATTTCTGAACATCATCAGATAAGCAATACTTACCGTCCGTTTGCCACAGCCATCTGGCTATAGCCAGATCACAGCGCAACAAATATCATCGAACTTGTACAGCTTGCTTTTTTCATCCGTTACACTCGGAGTAATTAATTAAACAGCTGTACTGTTATTAAAGACCGGCACGCATCACTAATCATTTTGTAACCATAAAACACACTATCGAAATTTGAAATCACCCGTGTAAATATCAATTGAAATTATGCTATGCTTGATGCATACATTACATAAACAACCAGAAATAAGCGGAAAATAACCATGAAAACACGACTTACACTCCTGTTCGCGATCGCTGCCGGCCTGTCCCATTCGGTTAACGCCGAAACATCCCTGACCTACGAACTGGTGGATGCGCAGGGAGCAACAAAGGAACAAATCTATACTCTCCATGGCCGTTGGACACGGATCGATAACGCGACCGTGTCGAAGCAGAAACATTTCATACTGGATACGGGCTTCATGATCATGCATGTGGTCGATAGTGAAAAGTCGGTATTCTCGACCTTTGGAGAGTCACACTTCCACCAGGGCAAACAGGAACAGACTGCTGCCGATGTTGCAACTGCCAAGCAGGCAGCAGAACGTGAGGGCAAAGTACCCACGCTCAAACCAACCGGGAACAAGGATACAGTGGCAGGTATTCGGTGTAACATCGTTAACGAAATCGAGAACGAAAAACCGGTAGCCGAGCATTGCATGGCGAGTGCATCTGCGCTTGGTATGAGCCAGCGTGAAATGATCACCATGGCACGTCTGGTCGATTTCTCCAGGCAATGGACGGATCCGGACTGGATTGCGACCCAGTCGAATGAGCAGTTCGTGTCGATCAGAAGCCGCACTGCGGGGGGGAGTGCAACATTTCAACTCAAGTCGGTGTCTCACCTGATACCACCCAGTGACTATTTTCGTGTTCCTGCGGGCTACCAGAAGCTGGACACCGCGGCGGATGATCATGCCGGTTTGATTACAGGCATGAAGTAAGCGATCACGATCTCCGGCGAATCATAAGGACTTGCCGATCTGCCGTTGTTTCCAGAGATAATAAACAGCGGGTATAACAAACATCGACAGCAGCGGCGCAGTCACCATGCCGCCTATCATGGGTGCGGCTATGCGCTGCATGACTTCGGAGCCGGTTCCTTCGCTCAGCATGATTGGTAACAGGCCGGCGATGATGACCGCCACGGTCATGGCCTTGGGGCGTACCCTGAGGACCGCGCCTTCCATAATCGCCTGCCTGAGATCACCGATATCGAGCAGGCGCCCTGCCCGCCGGTAAGACTCGAAGGTATTATCCAGATAGACCAGCATAATAACGCCGAATTCGGCAGCCACACCGGCCAATGCGATAAAGCCGACGGTAACCGCTACCGACAGATTGAAATCCAGAAACAACACCAGCCAGACTCCACCTACCAGCGCAAAGGGCAGCGACAACATCACCATCAACGCTTCACCCGCATGACGAAATGCCAGATACAGCAGTACAAAAATAATACCCAGTGTCAGGGGTATGACCTGACGTAACCTCTGCTGTGCACGTATCATATATTCATATTGCCCGGACCAGGTGATCGAGTAGCCGGGTGGCAGCGTGACCTGTTCACTGACGGTGCGGCGTGCCGTGTCTACATAACTACCGAGATCCATGCCGCGGATATCGACAAATACCCAGCCATTCAGGCGCGCATTCTCGCTTTTCAGCATTGGTGGGCCGTTCATCACCTTGATATCAGCGATCTGTGACAGTGGTATCTGCGCCCTGTTTGCGGTGATCAGGGGCAGTTGCTCAAGCTTGCTAACATCATCACGCTGTTCACGCGGAAAACGCAGATTCACTGAATAACGCTCACGTCCCTCTACCGTCTGAGTGACGTTGATGCCACCGACGGCAGCACTGACGATCTCGTTGATATCCTCAATATTGAGCCCCAGTCTTGCCGCCTCCAGCCGCTTTGGAATAATCTCGATGTAACGTCCACCGGTAACGCGCTCGGAATAGGCCGAAGCCGTTCCCGGAACCTGCTTCAGTACTTGTTCAACTTGCTTACCAATACGCTCAATTTCAATCAGGTCTGGCCCGGCGATTTTAACACCGACAGGTGTTTTTATACCCGTTGACAGCATATCGATCCGCGTTTTAATGGGCATGACCCAGGCATTGCTCAGACCGGGAAACCGTATACTGTCATCCAGTTCGATAATCAGCTTGTCTAGCGTCATGCCGGTACGCCATTGTTCCCGCGGTTTCAGCTGAATCAGCGTCTCGATCATGGTCAGCGGCGCCGGGTCGGTCGCCGTGTCGGCCCGCCCGATCTTGCCAAATACACGGCTGACTTCGGGTATCTGGCTTATCAGCCGGTCGGTCTGCTGCAGCAGCTCACGCGCCTTGCCAATGGAAATTCCAGGCATTGTGGTAGGCATGTACATGAGGTCGCCCTCGAATAATTCCGGCATAAATTCCGAACCCAGTCCGGGGCCCAGGCGCGCCAGCCATGGCGTATCCGGGAACATGCGCTGCCAGCCGGCGGCCAGCTCTGTCTGTTTAGTTTCTATGCTCGTGATGGCGCCGCTGGTGTATGTCGGTACTGCCAGCTGCACCAGTTGCAGCGGCCATTTGAGTGGCGCCAGCAGACCACCGATGCCGAATAACGGCAGCAGCATACTTAGCAAAACAAACACAGCCACCAGCAGCGTTACCTTTGGCGAGTCCAGCACCGCCTTCAAGGCAGGACGGTACATCCAGATCAGTACACGACTAAGCGGATTGATGTTCTCACTCGGAATGCGACCACGAATGGCATACCCCATCAGCACCGGTACTAGAGTTACGGCAAGTCCCGCCGCTGCAGCCATGGCAAAAGTCTTGGTGAAAGCGAGGGGCGCAAACAGCCGCCCTTCCTGGGCCTCCAGGGTGAATACCGGGATGAAGCTCAGGGTGATGATGAGCAGTGAATAGAACAACGCCGGTCCGACCTCGACCGCGGCCTGGGTGATTGTCTCCCAGCGTTGTTGCCCGCTCAGGTTCGGGCCTGCTTTTTCCAGGTGCTTGTGAGCATTCTCGATCATCACGATTGCCGCATCGACCATGGCGCCGATGGCAATGGCGATACCGCCGAGGGACATGATATTGGCGTTAATCCCGGACTGTTTCATGATAATGAACGAGATCAGGATTCCTAGCGGTAAGGTCACGACTGCAACCAGCGCGGAACGCAGGTGGAACAGGAAAACCAGACACACCAGCGCTACCACGATGAATTCCTCGATGAGTTTTCCTCGCAGATTTTTCACTGCCCTCAGGATCAGATCAGAACGGTCGTAGGTTGTTACAATCTCGACGCCTTCCGGCAGGCCATGCTCGAGTTCCTGCAATTTTTCCTTGACCGCCGCGATGGTCTGCAGCGCATTTTTACCATCGCGCATTACCACGATGCCGCCGGTGACCTCACCCTTGCCATCCAGGTCCGCGACGACGCGTCGCATTTCCGGACCAATCTGTATGTGGGCGAGGTCACGCAATAACACCGGGACGCCTTCTTTACTCAGGTCGATTGGAATGTGCTCGATATCCTCGAGCGACTGGATATAACCGCGGGTACGTACCATGTATTCCGATTCAGCCATCTCGACCACGGAACCGCCTGTTTCCCTGTTAGCCCTGCGTATCGCTTCGGCAACACGGGTCAGTGGAATTCCGTAGGCAGTGAGTTTCTGCGGGTCAACTACCACCTGGTACTGGCGCACCATGCCTCCGACTGTCGCCACCTCGGCTACGCCCGGTACGGCCTGCAGCTCGAATTTCAGGAACCAGTCCTGGATGCTGCGCAGCTGCGAGAGATCGTGCCGGCCATGACGGTCAGTCAGAACATAACTGTAGACCCAGCCGACACCGGATGCGTCCGGTCCGAGCTTGGGCCGCACCCCTGGCGGCAGGCTGTCCTCCGCCTGATCGAGGTACTCCATAACCCGTGCGCGCGCCCAGTAGAGATCGGTGTCATCCTCGAAAATCACATAGACATAAGAGTCGCCGAAGAATGAATAGCCACGCACCACGCGCGCTCCCGGTACGGAAAGCATGGTGGTGGTGATTGGATAGGTTACCTGGTCTTCAACGACCTGAGGGGATTGGCCGGGGTACGCCGTGCGGATGATTACCTGCACATCAGAAAGGTCCGGAATGGCGTCGAGTGGTATTTCCCGTACAGATAGCCAGCCCCAACCGGTGACCATGAGGGTGACGATCAGAACCAGCAGGCGGTTCTCGATTGACCAGCGAATCAGGCGGACCGGCATACTGGCTACTCTGCCATGCGTGCAAAGTCAGCCTGGAGACTGGACTCTGAATCAATCAGGAACTGGCCTGATACGACTACCTCGTCGTGTTCCTGCAACCCCGAAATGATTTCCACTTCCGTACCAACCCACAACCCGCTGGTGACTTCTACAGGTTGAAAGTGGCCGTCTCCCAGAACCTTCACCACCGTCTCGCGTTCGCCAGTTGGAATGACGGCCTCGCGCGGGACGAGCAGAACATTCTCTTTCGGGGCGCTGGCAATGCTCACCTCGACGAACATGTTCGGGATCAGGACATGGTCCGGGTTAGCAACCGCAATCCGTGCACGCAGGGTACGCGACATGGGGTCCACCTCAGGATAGATAAATTCGAGTGTGCCTTCCCAGCTTTTGTCCGGGAGTGCGGGTGCCGTGATGCGCGTTTTGAGCCCTGGTTTGACCCAGCTGATCTGGTGTTCATAAATGTCCACCATTACCCACAGGCGACCCAGATCGACGATGGTGAACATGGTATCTTCGGGTTCCACGTACATACCCTCACGGACGCCCAGTTTCGTCACCACGCCGCTCTGCGGTGCCATGATGGAGATCGTATTCAGGACTGTGCGGTATTTCTCGATGCGCATCATCTCCATTTCTCCCACATTGAGCAGCTTCAGTGCTTGACGCAGGGATTTTACTTTCGCATTGAGTTCAGTCTGGTCACCGGACCCGAAGCCGGCAAGGTCCGCCTCCTCGAGCGCCGCTATGTACTTAAGCTGGACCTGCACAATGTAGGGGGAATAAAACTCTACCAGTTGATCCTTGCGCTCGACCGTTACCCCGTCCGTGAGAATGTTGAGCTTTTCAATCCAGCCAGGCGTACGGGAATGAATAAGGATGATGCGGGCTTCATCGTAGGTCGCCGTGCCCTGGGTCTTGATCTGTCTTTGTAGTGTCCCGCGTTTAACCTTTCCGGTACGCACCCCCATGTTCTGGATGACCGAGGCATCCAGGGTTACCCCGGGACGCTTGTCCGCGGCGGGCTCAAGGGTCTTTTTCACCAGATTCATTCCGCAGATGGGACATGATCCGGCTTCTTCGCGCACGATCTGCGGATGCATGGGGCAGACGTAATGCACATGTGCATGCTCGTCCGCTGACTCCAGCTCTAACTGTTCGGATGACTCATGCGTGGCTGGCGTCTCTTGCCCGCATGCCGTCAGGCCAAGCGCAAACAGGAAGACAATGCTGATTGCCCACCACGGAGTCAGACCCTGTCGTCTGCTGGAAATTGTCATGCTCACCTGCGTATTTCCCTCGTCCGGGCAGTCAATGATGCCCGGTCAACCATTTACCTGGCCGTTTTGGCTCCCTGGCTAGCCGCGGCGTCGCTGGCTGCGTTGACCGACAGTAGCTCGACATCGAAAATGAGGGCCTTATGACGCAGCTGTCCCTTTTCGCCGTAGGCAAGTTGATAGGGAATGAACAGTTGCCATTTCGCCCCTTCTTTCATCAGTTGCATCGCCTCGGTCCAGCCTGGAATGACCTGATCCACGCGGAAGGTGGCCGGTTTGCCCTTTTTATAGGAGCTATCGAATTCCTTGCCGTTGATCAGGGTACCGCGATAGTTGACCGTAACGGTGTCCGTTGCCCTGGGTGACCTGCCCGTACCTGGCTCGATTATGCGGTACTGCAGACCGCTGGCGGTGGTTATCACGCCTTTCTTTTTGGCATTGGCGGCCAGAAATTCGGCAGCATCTTTCTCATACTGGATCTTGGCCATATATTTTTCACGGGTACTCTTCTCGGCCTTGCGTTTGCCCAGCTCACCCATGGTAGTGCGCATTTCCTCGGGCGTCATGAGCGGGGTGGCATCGGACAGCGCGTCCTGGATACCCCTGATGACCACTTCCGGCTGCATTTCCAGGCCCTCGAGTTTGAAGTCGCCCCCGATCTGGTAGCCGACACTGTAGTTTGTTTTCGCTGTGTCGGTATCGAGATCTAAGGGTTCTGCAGCGACACAGATGTGGGCAAACAGGGCGGTACTGAGGATTAGTAGGTGTTTCATCCTGATTCTCCAATAGTGTTAGGGTGTCGATGCTGTTAGTGGTGCTCCGGCGCCTTCCTTGCCCCGGATTATTTTTATTCCGGCCCCCCAGGGTGATCCCCGGATTCTGCCGTTTCACTGCCGGTGTCCGTTGTGTCGCTGTCCTTGCGGTTGATAGACAGCAGTTCTATTTCAACGATGACTGTCTGGTGGGCGAGGGGAGAACGCCTGCCGTACGACAGATTTGGCGGGATGTAGAGTTCCCAGAGGGCACCTGGCTGCATCAGCAGTATGGCCTCCCTGATTCCGGGAATCATCTCCCTTACAGCGATGATTTTCGGTTTATTTTTGCGATACGAATTGCTGAATTCCTGGCCACTGAGTTTTTTGCCCCGGTATTGGATGGTTACTTCGTCGTGCGCAGCCGGCTTGTCGCCGCTGCCTTCCCTGATCACCTTGTACTGCAGGCCGCTGGCAGTCGTCTTGACCCCCGGTTTGTTACTGTTTTCCTCGAGAAATGCCTGGCCCTCACGGCGCTTGCGCTCGGCGTCTGCTTTTCTTTTCTTGACCCGCTCGAGCTGATCGGAGCGCATGTCATCGGTTATCTGGCCCTTCAGCGTACTCAGTCGCTGCTGCATGTCCCCCTCGTCCAGCAGGGGGGCGGCGCCGGTGAGTGCATCTTCAATACCTCGCGAGACGGCTGCGCTGTCCAGATTTACGCCCTGGCGCTTAAAATCTGTCCCGATCTGGTGACCGAGGCTGTAGTTGATACGATCGGCTTCCTGCTCAAGTTTGAGTGGTTCGGCTGCCGTGGCGTTAACGGCAAATAATGTCAGGCCGGCCATTACTGACTGTATAAACATGCGCATAATACTGTGTTTCTCTTTATATTTGGTTAACGTTTATCTGGATGACTGCCAGCACGGTATTAATATGACACTGCTTGATCCGGGATACGCGTGTAATTTTAGCATAGCAATTCGTAATTACCAGCTTTCAAAAAAATGGGCCGCCCGAAGGCGGCCCACGTATCGCTATACAACTAGCGGATTACTACTGGAGGATCTCGGTAGAGA
>JASJGW010000189.1:0-9268 GCA_033791305.1 Gammaproteobacteria bacterium
CCTGCGGCCAGGTCGTCGGGCCGCGAAGCATCCGCACCGCTGCGCTCCAGCATGCCGAGTACTTCGCCCGGTTTCCAGCTGCGCTCCATCAATGCCTGCTTGGCAACTGCCCGGTCAGAAGATGCCTTGATGATGCGGATAACCTCGTCAATATTCGACAGTGCAACAGACAGGCCTTCCAAAATGTGTGCACGCTGGCGTGCCTTGCGCAAATCGAACACCGTGCGCCGGGTCACCACATCCCGGCGATGCCGGATAAAGGCCTCCAGGCACTGTTTCAGGTTCAGCAGTTGCGGGCGTCCGTCGACCAGCGCCACCATGTTGATACCAAATACGTTCTGCAGCTGGGTGTGCTGGTAGAGATTATTCAGTACGACCTCGGCGACCTCACCGCGCTTGAGATCCACCACCATGCGCATGCCGTCCTTGTCCGACTCGTCGCGCAGCCCGGAGATGCCTTCCATCTTCCGGTCCTTGACCAGCTCGGCAATCTTCTCAAGTAAACGGGCCTTGTTGACCTGGTAGGGCAACTCGGTAAAGACCAGTTTTTGCCGCCCCTTGTCATTCTCTTCCACATGACTACGCGCGCGGATATGAATACGACCACGCCCGGTACGATAGGCTTCATGAATACCGCGAACACCATTGATGATGCCGGCTGTTGGAAAGTCCGGGCCCGGCACATGTTCCATCAGCCCTGCAATATCGATGTCCGGATTATCAATCAGCGCCAGGCTGGCATTTATGATTTCCGTCAGGTTATGCGGTGGAATATTGGTCGCCATGCCGACGGCGATACCGGCAGAGCCATTGACCAGCAGGTTTGGAACACGCGTCGGAAACACCGACGGTTCGTGTTCGGTCTCATCGTAGTTGGCAACGTAATCGACCGTTTCCTTCTCGATATCGGCGATCAGTTCATGGGCGATCTTTGACATGCGCACTTCGGTGTAACGCATGGCCGCAGGAGAATCACCGTCCACGGAACCAAAGTTGCCCTGACCGTCGACCAGCATGTAACGCAGAGAAAACGGCTGTGCCATACGGACAATGGTGTCGTACACCGCGGTATCGCCGTGCGGGTGATACTTACCAATCACATCACCAACAATACGCGCCGACTTTTTATAGGGTTTGTTCCAGTCATTATTCAGCTCGCTCATGGCAAAGAGCGCACGACGATGAACCGGCTTCAGACCATCGCGCACATCCGGCAGGGCACGCCCCACGATCACGCTCATGGCGTAATCGAGGTAGGATTGCTTCATCTCGTCTTCGAGATTGACAGGCAGAACTTCTTTCGCGAAATCGGTCATTTGGAAGGGTTTTGTACTTCCCTGTTCAGGTGGTTTCAGGCTGCAAACCGTGCCTGACGGCAACGACAGCAATAAAGACCGCCCATTTTAGCACAGTCGACTCCCCCACTACACCAGAAAAATATCGCTTTATCGCGCCACTCAGGCAGTCTATCGAGATATTGCACAAAAATTCGGGGGGCTAACCGGCTTCCATCAAAAAAAGGGGGGCTCGCGCGAAAACTTCAGCCCCTTAACCTAACGAAGTACAGGGATGTCCAAGTGCCACGAGCGAGCAGGAAGCCTTTTGTGACCATCCCTGTCGGCAAGGGGCAAAGAACGCAAAGCTATAAGTCATTGTTATAAATAGTATTAACATTTATTTCCTGGAGTCTTCTCGCCTTTGCGCGAGAGATTACAGCGCTTGCGAACGGAAACTAGCTACCCGTTTCCGGTCTGGCAACCAATGCCAGCAGTTTTTCCCGGTCGGGGGCGCTCACCACCCCCGCCTCCGTGACCAGATAATCAACCAGGCCGGCAGGCGTCACATCAAAGGCCGGATTCCATGCCGCGGCCCCGGCCGCGGCCACTGCGTGCCCAGCCAGACTGAGCACCTCGGTATCCGGGCGCTCTTCAATGGTGACCTGCTGACCACAGGGCATCGCCATATCGAGTGTCGACAGAGGTGCCACAACCATCATCTTCACACCATGGAAACGGCAGGCCACTGCCAGCTGATAGGTGCCAATCTTGTTAATCACGTCCCCGTTTGCAGCCACCCGGTCCGCCCCGGTAATCACCCATTGCACCTGTTTACCCTGCATCAGAAACGCCGCTGAATTATCAGTAATCAGGGTAACCGGAATCTCGTCACGCACCAGTTCCCAGGCCGTCAGGCGTGCCCCCTGTAACCAGGGGCGTGTTTCACAGGCAAAAACCTTTTCCAGCTTTCCCGCATCCCAGGCACTCCTGACCACACCCAGCGCAGTCCCGTACCCCCCCGTGGCCAGTGACCCGGTATTACAGTAGGTCAACACCGAATCACCTTTATTTAGAAGGTCCGCACCATGCATACCCATGCGCTTGTTGGCAGCAACATCCTCCCTGTGGATGCACACGGCCTCGTCCAGCAAGTCCTCAACAGGTTCGGTACTGACAGCCGCCAGGCGTGTCCGCATCCGTTCGAGTGCCCAGACCAGGTTAACGGCCGTGGGCCGTGCTGCCGCCAGTAACTGGATATCGTGATCCACCTGGCTACGCCAGTCGCCCGGAGAATGACGGCTGTGTTGTTGCACCGACAGGACGACACCATAGGCAGCGGTAATTCCTATTGCCGGAGCCCCCCGTACCACCATGTCACGGATGGCAACGGCCACGGCAGCCGCATCCCCGAGATTCAGGTAAACCTCTTCACCCGGCAGGCGCCGCTGATCGAGCAGTCGCAAACCCGCCGTCGTCCATTCGATAGCGTAAAAAGCAGGGGTAATTTCCGTCATAAGGACTGGTCAACTTGCCATTAAAAAATAAGGCACATGGGAATTCTGTGGTATTGTACTGATTCCAACTGAAAAATTCGTTATTTTAGGACTGGTCTCAACTTGTATATGCGTCTAGAATACACCACGACTAGAATACACACACATACAGAGCAGTTTCTTTTGTCAAACTCATATACACATACAGGAGTGGTCATAATGAAGAATGTTTATCGAATCGGGGGGCTTGCTTCCTCAATAGCTGTAGGCTTGCTGTTCGCTAACACAGTAATCGCTCATGAAGCCGGAATCGTCAATGAAAGTTACCTTGGCGATTCAAAACACCACTACGTCATCGACAGTAGCGGCAATTGCGTACGCACCAGTTCCTGGAAGGCTGAGGACATGACGATAGATTGTGGTGCTGAACCACCGGTTGCAGTAGCACCTCCGCCGGCACCGCCACCAGAGCCTGTATATGAGAAGATAACCGTGGCTGCCGAGGCCCTGTTTGACCATGACAAGTCCACACTCAAACCTGAAGGCAAGGCTGCGCTGCATGAACTGGATGAATCAATCAAGGCCAAGGGTGCCAGGGTCGTGGATATCGATGTGATTGGCCACACAGACAGTGATGGTAGCGAAGAATACAACCAGGCACTGTCAGTGCGTCGCGCAGAATCTGTCAGGGACTACATGGTCAGTGAAGGTGTTGATGCATCAATTATCGATGTCAGCGGCCAGGGCGAATCAAACCCAGTTGCCAGCAACGCAACGCGTGAAGGCCGCGCAGAAAACCGTCGTGTTGAAATCAACGTAGGTGTAACCGCACCAATGAAATAAAACACCGGCCTGTACGACCAATCTATACGGTCAGTGACCCGCCACCTGCAAACAGGTGGCGGGTTTTTTATTGCCTGCATCCCGGCTGCTCGCCGCCGACTGATAACTACCCGCCTTGTACAAGCCTCCGTTATACTCCCGGGCAGCATTACAGTTGCAGGGCTAGCACATGACAACAGTAGACGCGCTCATTCATTGCCGCTGGATTGCACCGGTAGAACCGGCGGCAACCATTCACGAGCACCACAGCCTGGCCATTCAGGAAGGCCGCATTCTGGATATCCTGCCGACCGACCTGGCGTACATCCGCTACACAGCTGATGTGGAACACACACTTGACCGCCATCTGCTTATCCCCGGGCTGATCAACGCGCATACCCATGCTGCCATGTCCCTGTTACGCGGCCTGGCAGATGACCTGCCGCTGCACGAGTGGCTGAACGAACACATCTGGCCGGCGGAATCGCGCTGGGTCAATGAAGAGTTTGTGCATGATGGCACCCAACTGGCAATGGCGGAAATGCTGCGCTCCGGTACCACCTGTTTCAATGACATGTACTTCTTTCCGGATATTAGCGCACGTGCGGCTGCACACTGTGGCATGCGCGCCAGTATCGGTCTGATTGCACTTGACTTCCCGACTGTGTGGGCACACGATGCCGATGAATACATTTCAAAGGGACTTGCCGTACACGACCAGTACCGCAGCGATCCGTTAATCACTACCCTGTTTGCCCCGCACGCACCCTACACCGTCTCTGACAAGCCACTGGAACATATCCGCGTACTTGCTGATGAGCTGGAAATCGGCATTCATATGCATATTCATGAAACGGCAGATGAAGTGGACAAGGCAGTGGAATTGACTGGCAAACGGCCATTGCAAAGACTGCATGAACTCGGCCTGGCTTCACCCGCGCTGCTTGCCGTGCACATGACACAGCTAAATGCCGAAGATATCAGCAGCTACGCAACTACCGGTGGACACATTGTGCACTGCCCCAGGTCCAATATGAAACTTGCCAGTGGCTTTTGCCAGACACAGGCATTGGCTGCAGCGGGCATCAATATCGCCCTCGGAACTGACGGTGCAGCCAGCAATAATAACCTCGATATGCTCGGTGAAATGTGTACCGCGGCATTGCTGGGAAAGGCTGTCAGTAACGATGCCAGCGCCCTGCCCGCGCACGAGGCCCTGCGCATGGCAACCATTAACGGCGCCAGGGCGCTGGGTATCAGTGAAGACACCGGCTCCCTGAAAAAAGGCAAGTGGGCTGATGTAACCGCTGTTTGCCTGGATACCATTGAAACACAGCCGTTATATGACCCGGTTTCACAACTGGTGTACGCTTGCGGTCGTGAACAGGTGACAGATGTCTGGGTAGCCGGTCAACATCTGCTGAAGGAACGCCGCCTGACCACACTGGACGGGAATGACATTATCGACCGCGCCCGTGAATGGCAAATCCGCATAGGCACATAACAGGCAATAAATACGTAATGACAACTGCGACACACAACGTCGATACTGACGAAATCGAAAAGTTCGAGAAGCTGGCCAGCCGCTGGTGGGACCCGCACAGCGAATTCAAACCGTTGCACGATATCAACCCGCTGCGCCTTGACTATATCGACAAGCTGGCCCCGCTAACAGACCGGCACGTCATCGATATCGGTTGTGGCGGCGGGCTGTTGTCCGAGGGTATGGCCAAACGTGGCGCCAGCGTCACCGGCATTGACATGGGCAAGGCACCATTGACGATTGCCCGCCTGCATCAACACGAATCCGGACTCGATATCGATTACCGGCAAACGACAGCAGAACAGATGGCTGCTGAACAGGGTGGCAGCTTCGACACAGTGACCTGCCTGGAAATGCTGGAACATGTACCCGACCCCGCTAAAGTCATCGCTGCCTGCGCGCAACTCATCAAGGATGACGGCTACATATTCCTGTCCACCATCAACCGGAACCCGAAGGCCTACCTGTTTGCCGTTATCGGTGCCGAGTACCTGCTGCGACTGCTGCCCACAGGCACGCATGACTACTCGAAATTCATTCGCCCGTCTGAAATGGAAGGCTGGGCACGTGCATGCGGACTGCAACTGGTGGACCTTACCGGCATGAGTTACAACCCGCTGACACAGGAATACAAACTGGGTACAGATGTTTCAGTCAACTATCTTGCCTGCTTTCGCAAGGCCTGACTGAACAGCGCAATGCCGGCTACCGTAACACGCACCATCCTGTTTGATCTTGACGGTACACTGCTTGACACCGCACCGGACCTGGCTGACGCACTGAATACAGTGCTTCTCGAGAACCAGCGCAGCCCCCTGCCCTTTGAGGACATACGCCCGGTGGTGTCCCACGGCGGCATTGCACTTATCAAACTGGG
Source organism: Gammaproteobacteria bacterium (assembly GCA_033791305.1). Classification (GTDB taxonomy): domain Bacteria; phylum Pseudomonadota; class Gammaproteobacteria; order UBA9214; family UBA9214; genus UBA9214. The sequence goes on from JASJGW010000189.1 coordinate 6,013, forward strand.
CTTCAAGCTGGACAGCTCCGACCCGGCATTCGGACCCTTGCGTCATCGCCTGCTGGAGGTCTACCGTGAAAATGTATCCCGGCACACGCAACCCTTTCCGGGCATCACCGAACTGCTGGACAACATCGAACAGCGCGGACTTAACTGGGGCATTGTGACAAACAAACCCGGCTGGCTGACCGAGCCGTTACTGAAAGACCTGGGGCTTTTCGATCGCGCTGCCTGCGTCGTCAGCGGCGACACCCTGAATGAACGCAAACCCCACCCCGCTCCCATGCTGCATGCCAGCGAACTGGCCAACAGCCGGCCAGAACAATGTGTCTATATAGGTGATGCACAGCGTGACATCGAGGCCGGTAACAATGCCGGCATGCAGACACTCGTCGCACTGTTTGGCTACCTGCAGGAAGCAGACGAACCACGCACCTGGAACGCAAACAACATGATTGAACATCCGCAAGACCTGCTTGCCTGGCTGGACGACAGACAAATGCCAGGCAATATCATCCGGTGACCCTGCACATGCCTGCTGACATGTTTATCCTGTTTATTCCGGCACTACTGCTCGCAATGATTACGGGCGCACTGGTAGTCTACTTCTATCTGGTCGGAAAATTTGACCGTCTGCGCAACCGCTGCACACAACTTGAATCCGAACTGGACCATGAACACCGGCGTTCGGCCGAAAAACAGGCCGCCTTCGAGCAGTTAAGCCTGCAACACAGGCGCACCTTCAATGTCATGGCGACAAGGGCGCTCAACAACAATAACGAGCAATTTCTCAGGCTTGCCAGGGAAAGCCTCGGGCAGTTTCACATCAAGGCCGAAGGTGAACTCGAGAAACGCGAGCAGGCAGTGGAGAATCTGGTCAAGCCGATTCGCGACGCACTTGAGAGAACGGAAAAGCAGGTACAGAGAATGGAGAATGGCCGCCAGCAGGCGCACGGTGCACTGTCAAAGCATCTCGAGACCATGGCCGAATCACACCGCCTGCTGCAAACCGAGACACGTAACCTCGTACAGGCCCTGCGCAGACCGGAAGTACGCGGACAATGGGGTGAATTAACTCTGAAGCGACTTGCCGAACTCGCCGGCATGGTCGAACACTGCGACTTTGAGGAACAGGCCTCGGTACAGACTGATAACGGTCAACAACGCCCGGACATGATAGTCCGCATGCCAGACAAACGGGAAATCATTGTTGACGCCAAGACACCACTGGATGCCTACCTGTCAGCGGTGGAAGCTGTTACCGACGAGGAAAGGGAAACCCGACTGGAACAGCATGCTCGCAATGTACGCGCCCGCATCAGGGAACTCTCCAGCAAGTCCTACTGGCAACAATTCAGGCATAGCCCGGATTTCGTCGTGCTGTTTATTCCAGGTGACCAGTTTCTCAGCGCCGCCCTGGACGTCGACCACACTCTGATTGAAGATGCGCTGTCACAAAACGTCATCCTTGCCACACCCACCAGCTTTGTCGCCTTGTTACGTGCCATCGCGTATGGCTGGCGCCAGGAAGTTCTTGCAGAAAATGCAGAGGTGATCCGCGAGGTCGGGCAAGACTTGTATGGCCGTCTCGCCACTTTTGCAGAACACCTGTCCAGGCTGGGACGTAGTCTTGACAGCAGTGTCAGCGCCTATAACAAGGCAATAAGCTCCTATGATTCTCGCATTTTGCCGGGCGCGAAAAAATTCACGGAGCTCGGCGTCACGGCCAGGAAGGAACCACCCCGGCTGGAACCCGTCGAGCGCAGCGCACGGCACGTGGAAACGCCGGAAGCCATCCCCGCCAGCAACGATCAATCCCCGGAAAAGCACTGACAGCTGCTGACACACTGATCAGAACAAGCGCGCAACTTGCGCCCCACTGATCATTGCAAGTCAAACAGTCATGGTGAAACACCGGTATAATTTGCGCCACTTATGAACAACACACCCGAATCACTGAATACCCGCACCCCGCCGGCCAGGCTGCTGCAGGGCCGGGTCATACTGATCACCGGCGCAGCCGGGGGTATTGGACAGGCCGTTGCCATGGATATGGCCGCACAGGGTGCCACCACTATCCTGCTGGACCGTGACGTATCAGGCCTTGAGCAAACCTATGACAGTATTGTTGCAGCCGGACATCCCGAACCTGCGCTTTACCCGATGGATCTGCAAGGCGCCGAGCCGGATGATTACACTCAACTGGCAGCAACACTTGCAGATGAGTTTGGACACCTGGACGGCCTGATACACAACGCCGCCCAGCTGGGCGCGCTGGTTCCCTTTGCCAACTACGATAACGAACTCTGGTTCCAGAACCTGCAGGCCAACCTGAATGCACCCTACCTGCTCACCACAGCCTGCCTCGGCCTGCTGAATGCCAGCGAAGATGCCAGTATTGTATTTACCTCTGACGCAGTCGGCCGCAAGGGCAAAGCCTACTGGGGCGCCTACGGGGTTTCCAAGGCCGGCATGGAAATATTCATGCAGACACTCGCGGAAGAACTTGAAGCAAACACTTCAATTCGGGTCAACAGCCTCGATCCCGGGCCGGTGCAGACAGCCTTGCGTCGCATCGCCTACCCGATTGAAGACAGCAGCCAGCTCAGGTCACCGGCAGATGTGACGCGTGCTTTTCTCTATCTTATTGGGCCGGAAAGTCGTGGAATTACCGGGCAGCAATTCACGCTTGAGGACATGCTGTAGCAGACAAGTCACGCGCCTCGCAGCACAGTGGCTTAGTTCATCAGGTCCACATGCACGCCCTGCGCTTCCAGGGCCTCGGCACGAGCTGCAATGAAGCGCTGAAAACTCGGCTGTTCGAGGTAGCCACCCGAGACCACATAGTCCATCGCAGACTGCACGTGAAATGACTTCAGGTAGGCTTCGGTACGAAACACTTCCTTTCCCTGCGCATCGAAAAACACCAGCGTCGGTGCATACTGCACGTTCAGGTCTCTTGCCCATTGCGCAGCACTGCTGGTTTTTCCATCCGCTCGCTGCAGCGGCTGTTTCGACCACATATCCAGCAACACCACATCAAGGCGTTGCAATTGTCCCCTGCTCTGCGGTCGCTTCAGAACATCCAGGTGCAATTCATCACAGGGAGCACAGTCTTTCTGTTCGAACAAAACCAGTAACGGCTTGCCATCACGCGCATCAAGCTTACTGTTCGCCGGCAACCAGGCCGCGACAACATGCAACACGCCACTGGCCGCTGCCGGTGATCTGGCTGCAAAATATTCGCGGAATGTCGGCTCGCTAC
>JASJGW010000190.1:0-10714 GCA_033791305.1 Gammaproteobacteria bacterium
ACCTGCTGTTTGCAAGTCTTTCCTGGTTGGCAAACCAACAAAACTCCAGGAATATAATGACGACTCCTATTACGGTCCGCATGCAACCTCCTTGCGTATGTGTGACATCGGCTACCAGAACACGCATGAGGAAGACGCCGGCTTCAAGGCAAATTATGACAGTCTGGATGCGTATGCTGACAGCCTGACGGCCGCCATCAGTACGAGCTGCCCCCGTTATGAAGAGATTGGGGTGAAGATTGATGGAGAATACCGGCAGCTGAATACCAATATCCTGCAGATTGAAAACGAGTACTACAGCTCGGTCAGACCCAAACAGATACCGGAAGACAACGAAATGCCAACGCTGGCGCTGCAACGCCGCGGTGTTCGCTATGTCGAGCTACGCTCCCTGGATATCAACATGTTTGATCCGCAGGGAATCAGCGCAGCACAGTGCCGTTTCCTGGAAACGCTGATGGCATTCAGCCTGCTTCAGGACAGCCCGGTTATCAGCAATCTGGAACGCAAGGAAATTGACAGCAACCTGAGCACTGTCTGCTACCGGGGGCGCGAACCCGGACTGGTACTGCAGCGCCAGGGTGAGGACATCACACTCAAGCAGTGGGCAGGGGAAATCTGTGAGGCCATGAGCACCTTTGCCAGCGCCCTCGACCAGGATGAACCGGACGATGCCTACCAGCAGGCACTGCAGCAGCAAGTCGAGTTAATCAACGACCCTGACAAGACCCCCTCTGCGCGCATACTGGTCAAAATGGCTGAACATAACAAGGGCTATTTTAATTTTGCCCGGCGCATGTCATTGCAGCACCAGCAATACTTCCTGCAACAGGAACATACCGCGGAACAGTTCAAGGCATTCACCGATACGGCCAGGCAATCGCTGGCCGACCAAAAGTCGGTTGAAGAGGCAGATGATATTTCCTTTGATGAATTCCTGAAACAGTATTTTGCACAGACGCTGTGAACAAAAAAAGGCTGTGATCGCAGGGCGAAAGAGCTTGCGAAGCGCACTACCCTGCCAGTACGAAGCCGATACCGGCGAGATAAAATCCGGCCGGATAGAACCAGCGTTGCGGCCTGTCTTGCATGTATTCCATCAATAGCGACAGGATTACACCCATTACCATGTAGAGTGGAACAACCTGTACGGACGTAAAGTGCCGCATATCGTCTGGCAGGTAATAAAAGTAAAAGGTCCCGTAGAACAGCAGAAAGAAGCCGTTCGCCAGTATTTCCAGCAGGGGACCGTCGACCCCGGATGCCAGCCCTTTCAGCCACTGTGGCCGGATGTTGATAGCCTTCTCGCGCAGTACATGATGCATGAAATAGACATAGTAGCCGTACACCGGCCAGATAATAAAATTCAGTGCAGACGTGTAGCCATCGTGAATCGGCCATACCCGGTATTGCCAGAGTGGCTGCCCGGTCACCAGTGAATACAACTTGCCCAGGTATACCTCGCACACAATCGCCACCAGAAAGGCGGCTGCCATGGACAGCACCAGCTGATAGGGGTCAATGCGCACCCAGCGGCGTATGAGCAACGAACCCAGCAGGTAAAAGACCAGCACACCAAACAAGGCACCGGAAAGGCCCTGCAGGATCAGGATACTTGTATGGAGCATCTAAACGTGAGAAACCAGCTTTGCCTCGGGGACTTGCTCCTGAATAGCACTGGCTATCTCAAGACGAATACCCTGAATCGACCGGATCGAAACCCATAATAGATTCAGCTTCAAATTGAATTCGGCAAACACAACCGCATGATTGAAGTGCGTCAGCACAATATGTATATCCTGGATGGTGTTATCGATCATGTACTTCGGCTTGTCACGCAGCCCCGGGATGAGCATCATGAAATCACAAAGCGGCTTGCCGTGCTCATCATGCGATGGCGCACGCTTGCGCAGCGGTTCTGCACTGGTATCGAAGTGCACGGAGAGTCTTGGCAGTGTCATTGTGAATACCGCATGACGAGCTTGTATCTATAATAGCCGAAATCCATGGCATCGACATGCACGCTAAAACCCGCCAAATAATTACAGATAAAACAACGAGTCCGGCAGATCCTGATACTAATTCAGCCTGTCAGCGCATCCCGGACGCCTTCCAGCAGTCCACGCACCTCACCGGCCAGTTGCTCGATACCGTCCTTGTCAACCAGACCCAGAACTGCAGCAGGGTCCATGAAAGCAACGGTAATAGAACCATCCTCTTCTTCACGCAACACCACGTTACACGGCAACAACAGACCAATATCAGGATCGGCATTGATCGCCTGATTCGCAAGTTTCGGGTTACAGGCCCCCAGAATAATGTACGGCCTGCGATCAACAGCAATTTTTTTCTTGAGCGTGGCAGCCACATCAATTTCTGTCAGCACACCAAAGCCCGCCTTCTGCAGTTCGTCAACAACCCGGCTCCTGATGTCTTCCATGTTGCCGGACAGTGATATATTAAACCCGTACATAACTTCTCTCCTTCAGTTCAAGTGGTCAGACGCGTCTGTGCCTCACGATATTTTGCAGCTGTTTTTTCAATAACCTCCGCCGGTATTGCTGGCCCCGGAGGCGTCTTGTCCCAGTCCAGGGTTTCCAGGTAATCACGCACAAACTGCTTGTCAAAACTCGCCGGACTGGTACCCGGCACATAGGATGCCAGGGGCCAGAAGCGCGAGGAATCCGGTGTCAGGACTTCATCAATCAATACCAGCCGGCCCTCGTCATCCAGTCCGAATTCAAACTTGGTATCCGCGATAATAATGCCACGTTCCAGGGCATACGCGGCACATGATGTATAAATTTCCAGACTGACATCACGAACCTGTTCCGCCAGTTCTGTGCCAATCAGTGCCCTGGTCTTTTCGAAGTCAATATTTTCATCGTGATCACCGACAGCCGCCTTGGTCGACGGCGTGAAAAGAGCCTGCGGCAACTTGTCTGCCATCTGCAAACCGGCAGGTAACTGGATGCCGCACACCTGCCCGCTCTTTTGATAATCCACCCAGCCTGAGCCGATCAGGTAACCACGCACGATCGCTTCAACCGGCAAGGCCCTGAGCTTTCTGGTGACAACGGCGCGCCCTGCCACTTCAGCACGTTCTTTTTCATCCGGCAGCACATCGGCCAGTGACTGCTCCGCCAGGTGATTGGGGATGATGTTTTGTGTCCGCCTGAACCAGAAGTTCGATACCGCCGTCAGGACGGCACCCTTGCCCGGTATCGGATCAGGCATGACAACATCAAATGCGGACAGGCGGTCGGTAGTAACCATCAGCAGGTACTTTTCACCCACCGCATACACGTCACGCACCTTGCCCCGGGCCAGTAACGGCAGGCTCTTCAGGCTTGATTCATACAGGGTTTCCAGCATCCCGGACTCCGGCAATTATAAAACCTGCATTGTACAGCAACAGGCCTGCTTTCCATCTGCATTAAGATCCACCAGATATTAGAAAAACAGCGAAATAATGCTAGAATGAGCAGCTTGCTTTTGCATAACGACCGGAAGGCACAATGAGTGAAAATCCTCGCATCGGCCTGGTGATGGGCAGCAATAGTGACTGGGATGTCATGCGGCATGCCGCAGAGATGCTGGAACGATTTGGGATAGCCTTCGAGTCCAGAGTCGTATCCGCCCACCGCACTCCCGACCTGCTATTTGAATATGCCGGCACGGCACGTGAGCGTGGCCTCGCCGGTATTATCGCCGGCGCCGGTGGCGCTGCACATCTGCCGGGTATGCTGGCTGCCAAATGTACCGTACCGGTCCTCGGTGTACCGGTTCCTTCCCGCTATCTGAAGGGACTGGATTCGTTGCTATCGATTGTCCAGATGCCCAGGGGCGTACCCGTCGCCACATTCGCCATTGGTGAGGCCGGAGCTGCCAACGCCGCCCTGTATGCGATCAGTATTCTCGCCACAGCGGACAGTGCGCTCGCCGGCAAGCTTGACCGGTTTCGCAAGGACCAGGAACAGATGGCCCTTGCGATGGAACTCCCACCGCAATCATGATTCTTCCGGATGCAAGTCTGGGTGTTCTCGGCGGCGGTCAACTCGGCCGCATGTTCACGCTGGCTGCGCACAGCATGGGCTACCGAATCGTTGTCCTTGATCCCGACTCCCACAGTCCGGCCGGCCTCATTGCCAACCAGCACATCAAGGCAGACTACCGGGACCGCGCTGCCCTGCGAATGCTTGGCGATGAATGCGCCGCCATCACCACGGAATTTGAAAATATCCCGGCCGACAGCCTGGAATTTCTCGAACAATACTGTCCGGTAAAGCCGGGCGCTGATGCGGTACGCATTACACAAAATCGCATCCACGAAAAAACCTTCATCCAGGAGCTCAGGCTGGCGACCGCGCCCTTTGCCGCCATCTATGAGGCAGCGGATATTGAAGAGGCCTTTGCCGGACTGACACCGCCGCTATTACTGAAAACCGCCTCCATGGGCTATGACGGCAAGGGCCAGCTACCGGTAAACACGCCGGATGAAGCACGGGCGGCCTTCAGGGAAATGGGTGACACCCCCTGTGTACTTGAAGAGCTGGTTGAGCTGGAGCGGGAAATTTCGGTTGTGCTGGCACGCAACATCAACGGCCAGACAGCCATCTACCCGGTCGGTGACAACCGCCATGTCAACGGTATTCTCGACACCACGATTGTCCCGTCCGGCGCCGATCCGGCAATGACAGCTACCGCCATTGACATGGCCCGGCAGCTGGCCACTGCAATGAACTACTGTGGCGTCATGGCCGTTGAGTTCTTCTGCACAGAGCAGGGCGAATTGCTCATCAACGAAATAGCGCCACGGCCGCATAACAGCGGTCATTTCACTGTCGATGCCTGTGCAACATCACAGTTTGAGCAGCAGGTACGCATGATGTGCGGCCTGACACCCGGCAACACACAATTACAGTCTGCTGTGGTGATGACCAACCTGACCGGTGACATCTGGGATAACAGTGAACCGGCATGGCAACACGTACTGAACGAACCGGGCGCACATCTGCATTTATACGGTAAACATGAGGCCCGCCCGGGACGCAAAATGGGGCACATCAATTGTCTTGCCGACGATGTTGACAGCGCCCTGGAGATCACCGCAAGAATCCGTGCCGCATTGAAAATCTGAAAACCAGTACCCGTATGCACTACGCAGGGTGCGTTGAGCTTGCGAAGCGCATCGGTCGCAAAATGATTCCACAGGTACGCTTGCACCCGCACAACTCATGCAGAAGGCAACTTCAGTATCCGTCTTGATTCTTCCTTGACAAACTGCTGAAAACCTTGCGCCACCAGTGACAGCCGTTTACCGCTGCGATGCACGATATGCCAGTAGCGCATAATCGGAAACTTCACCACATCCAGAATCACCAGGCGCTTGAGTGCCAGCTCCATTGCCAGTGTATGCAGGGAGACGATCCCCAGACCCAATCCTGCCTCAACACCCTGCTTGATGGCTTCATTGCTGCTCATTTCCATCGGTGTAGACAAGGCCAGCTGGTTCGCCGTAAAAAAACGCTGCACGGCAGAGCGGGTACCAGAGCCCTCTTCCCGCACCAGGAAGGTTTCCTCAAGCAAACGTTTCAAGGGTATCTGTTGTGCTTTCGCAAGAGGATGATCCGGCGGGGCAATAATCACCAGCGGATTATCCATAAAGCGTTCTGCGACCAGCTCCATGTCGCGCGGCGGTTGTCCCATGATAACCAGGTCGGTACGGTTCTCGACCAGCCCTTTCAATAACTGCTCACGGTTGGTCACCTCCAGACTCACCGTGACCTCACCATGCTGCTGGCAGAAAGCGGCCAATAATCGCGGCACAAAATAGTTTGCCGTACTGGCAACCGCGATGGTCAGACGACCACGCTTTAAACCCTTCATCTCATCCACTACCTGCTTGAGCTCATTGAGCTGCGTGGTAATGGCGGATGAATAACGGTTGAACTCGTACCCGGCATCAGTCAGAAACACCTTCTTCCCCAGTTGCTCGAACAGGGGCAAGCCCACCGACTGTTCCAGTTGCTTGATCTGCATGGAGACTGCCGGTTGGGTCAGATGCAACTCCTCTGACGCACGGGTATAACTCAGATGCCGTGCAACGGACTCGAAGATCTGTAATTGACGGAAGGTGATATTCATTGCCATGACAAACTATATGCATTCTATTATATATACCAGAACTATTAACTATTGTATCTTATACATAAAGCTGGCCAATCCTGCCCGTCACCACACAGGGTCGGCAGCCACGCAAGCAGGTACCCGCTTATCGATAAACCGGGAAACTGCCAGACAATTCACATACAAATACACGCGGACGAACGCAGGGACGAATAATGGAACGAAAAGGAAACATGCCATTATGGGTATTTCTTGGCCTGCTCAATATCGAGACCAGAAAAGGTGCCCTGATCCTGTTCTGGTGCAGCTTTGCGTTTGCGCTATTCTGCATCCCCCTCTCATATTATCTGAACGACTGGTGGTGGCTGGGTATGATGGTCCCGATTACCCTGTGGTACTGGTTGTCACTACGGTGGGTTGACAAGCACTCGACATGGAACTGACTGACAGACTCACCGACCGCCAGATGTATTCAGCATAATGTTTGCGCGCATTGCCAGGTATCTGGGAATAGACTTCGGTAACGTCAGCCACACAGAGCGGCTGGTGTCGACCGCCGGCGGCGCACTGGTCATTTTCTGCATCTTCGTAATTACCCGCGCATCACTCGGACCAGCCGGCACCCTGCTGATCATCCCCTCCATGGGCGCCAGTGCCGTGCTGCTATTCGCGGTTCCCCACGGGGCGCTGTCACAACCCTGGAATGTATTTGGCGGACACATCATTTCTGCCCTTGTCGGCGTGACCTGCGCCATTGTCATACCTGACGAGATTGTTGCCGCAAGCCTCGCCGTCGGCCTTGCCATTGGCGCCATGCATTACCTGCGCTGCATACACCCGCCGGGCGGGGCAACGGCACTGGCCGCCGTTATTGGCGGTGATACCACACAGGCACTCGGTTACCAGTTTGTTATCACTCCGGTCTTGATTAACGTACTGGTTATGCTGGTAGTCGCAGTCGCCTTCAATTACCTGTTCCCCTGGCGACGTTACCCGGAATGGCTGGGTGAGAAACCTCAACCGTTGGCCGGCGCTACCCGTTCTGTTTCACAGCGTGCAATAGAACATGCTGATCTGGTATATGCACTGAGCCAGGTGGATACCATCATTCCAGTATCAGAACATGACCTGCTGCGTATTTACGAGCTCGCCACCGGACAGGCCAATCAGCGTCAGCTGCAGCCGACACAAGTAAAGATGGGGCACTTTTACAGCAACGGACAGTTAGGAGCTGACTGGTGTATACGCCAGATTGTCGATGCCTCCCCCAGCAAGGATGCGAACAAGGACAGGGTGGTCTACAAGGTGGTTGCCGGTGCAGAACCCAGGAGTTCGGCCATGCTGACGCGAACGGAATTTGCACGCTGGGCCAGCTATGAAGTTAGCCGTGATGACGAAAACTGGAAGCGTGTTGATGACCACACGGATAACCCTTCTGGATAGCACACGACGGCTGGCATACAATCTACAGCTGCTTTTTTCCCAGGGAGACTATCGTGACCAGGACCACAAATGAAACACGAAATCCCAGCTCGTCCTCCAGCCCAGACGGCATCTACACCGCGCCCTGGGAGAAGGCTTTTAGCAAGGTCCTGACCCCGTTTGAGGAATTCATTCATCGCCAGACTACCAGTGGTCTGCTACTGATGATGACTGCCATCCTGGCCCTGGTACTGGCAAACAGCCCCTTCTCCTATCTCTATCAACAAATCCAGCACCTCAACATTGGCCTCAATGTCGGCGACTGGTCGCTGGAAAACAGTCTGCACCACTGGGTCAATGACGGACTGATGGCGCTGTTCTTCTTCGTTGTCGGACTGGAACTCAAACGCGAGATACTGGTCGGCGAACTGGCAAACCTGCGCCAGGCAGCGCTGCCCATTGTGGCGGCCATCGGTGGCATGGTGGTACCCGCACTGATTTATTTCAGCATCAATCCGGAAGGTGACGCCGCGCGTGGCTGGGGCATACCCATGGCCACTGACATTGCTTTTGCACTCGGCGCCATTGCACTGCTTGCCAGCCGCGTACCCAAGGCGCTGATTACCTTTCTGGTTGCCCTGGCCATTGTGGATGATCTCGGCGCGGTGGTCGTCATCGCGGTCTTTTATACAGAAACCATTTCAATGGGCGCACTCGTCGCGGTGACAATCCTGTTCGGGATGATGCTGGTGCTGAATGTTGCCGGTATCCGTAACATCACGCCCTACTTCATCCTGTCCATTTTTCTCTGGTATGCCATGTATCAGTCCGGCGTGCATGCCACCCTCGCAGGTGTACTTGGCGCATTCTCGGTCCCGGCACGGCCAAAATACAACCCGGACAGATTCAGTGAACATATACAGGAGCTGATGGCACGCTTTGATGCCAGCCACGTGTCCGGTCAAAGCATCATGACAAACGACAAACTGCGCGCCATCGTACAAACACTGAGCAACGGCATACACCAGGTAGAAGCCCCTCTGCAGCGACTGGAACATGCCTGGCATCTGCCCGTCGCCTATCTGGTCATCCCGATTTTTGCGCTGTTCAATGCCGGTATCCCGATGGACCTGTCCGGGATCGGCCAGACGCTGAGCCACCCTGTTACCCTGGGTGTCATGCTCGGACTGCTGGCCGGCAAAGTCATCGGTATTGCCGGTGCCTGCTGGATAGCACTTAAACTGAACATTGGGCAATTGCCGGCGAGCACCCGGTTTACACAGATTATCGGGGTATCCTTGCTGGGCGGTATCGGCTTCACCATGTCCATCTTTATTGCCGAACTGGGATTTATACACCAGCCGGAACTGCTGCTGATGGCAAAAACAGGCATCCTGTTTGCGTCATTAGCTGCTGGCGTCTCGGGCTTTATCTGGCTCTACCTGGCCGGAGCAAAGACCACCGGGGAAAACTAATGGAAGCAGGCGGGATTTTCGGCAGGCTCTTCAGAAAGAACCCCCGCACACCCACTGCGACCGAAGCAGTGAACAAGCTTATCGACCGTTTCGCGACCGCAACCTCCATGGGAGTCGACCGCGAGGATCTTGGGCGCTATCCTGCAAAACAGTACAAGGTCATGGCATTTCATTATGGTGCCATAGACTACCTGTCACGCCAGTACGACCTTGATGAAACACAAACACTCGGTATATTTGTTGTGTTTATCAATACCTACTTCACCATGCCGATTACCGAGACCGGCAGCATCAGTGAACGCCTGGAAGGTTTTCGTGAAAAACAGGCTGAACGCCGTTTTTTGGAGGCAGGAGCCGATGTCTTCCGACGCTGGCACGAGCAAAATGAACGTCGGGCACCGCTGGAGCTGGGCGAAATGCTGAAAGAATATTGAATACCCGGTCACTCGATAAACTGTTATGTGAAGTCCGTGCCTGCCGGATCTGTGAGAAACATTTGCCCCTCGGTCCCAAGCCGGTACTGCGTGCCAGCAACACGGCACGCATTCTTGTTATCGGCCAGGCACCGGGTACCCGGGTTCACCAAACGGGTATCCCGTGGAATGACCCCAGTGGTGACCGGCTCCGTGACTGGATGCAACTCGACCGCGAGTGTTTCTATGACGAGCGACAGATTGCCATTATTCCAATGGGACTCTGCTACCCTGGCAAAGGCAAATCCGGTGATTTGCCGCCACGCCCGGAATGTGCACCTCAGTGGCACGCCCGATTGCTGGCTGAATTACCTGCGCTGAAACTCACCGTTCTGATCGGGCAGTATGCACAGCAGTACTACCTCGACACCCGTCGCCGCACCCTGGCCGATACGGTGCAGGACTGGCAGGCCTGCCTGCCGGCATATTTCCCGCTACCCCACCCGTCACCACGCAATATTCGCTGGTTCAGGAATAATCCCTGGTTTGAGGCGGAGGTATTGCCGGCCTTTCGCAAGCAGGTAAACGTCGCCCTTGAAAAACCCCACTGCCATTAAAGGGTATTTTGGGCGAAAAACATGCAACCGCCCCGAAAACAAGCGATAACGGGCACGCAGGCAGTCAGATTCTGGTAAGCTTTCACCCCTATATGTCCGACACGACCTACCCCCTGCTTAACCGTATAGACTCCCCCGCTGACCTGCGCAGTCTGGATGATGCCGAGCTTATACCGCTTGCCGGCGAACTGCGTGAGTTCCTGATTGAATCGGTTTCCAGCACCGGCGGACACCTGTCGGCAGGCCTCGGTACCGTGGAACTGACCATCGCGCTGCACAAGGTTTTTAATACACCCGAAGACCGGCTGGTCTGGGATATCGGGCACCAGGCCTACCCGCACAAAATCCTCACCGGGCGCCGTGATGCCATGCACAGCCTGCGTCGCCAGGATGGCCTGAGTGGCTTTCTTAGCCGTGCAGAGAGTAACTACGACAGCTTTGGCGCCGGCCACTCCAGCACTTCTATCAGCGCCGCACTGGGTATGGCGGTAGTTGCGGCTATGGAAGGCAAAGACCGCCAGGCAGTGGCCATCATCGGTGATGGCGCCATGACCGCAGGCATGGCCTACGAGGCACTGAATAATGCCGGTGATGCCGACAGCGACCTGCTGGTGATACTGAATGACAACAAGATGTCAATCTCCAGTAACCAGGGGGC
>JASJGW010000191.1:0-8091 GCA_033791305.1 Gammaproteobacteria bacterium
CCAGGGTGGCAACTGTAAAAGAAACTGCGTCCAGATGAAAATATCACCAACGTAGGGTAGAATTGCTCGATTACACACAGAGAAAACAGAATAATATGTCTAATAATCATATATTTACTTCAGAATCTGTTTCGGAAGGCCACCCGGACAAGGTCGCCGACCAGATATCCGATGCCGTCCTCGACGCCCTACTGGAACAGGACACACGTGCCCGCGTGGCCGTCGAAACCCTGGTCAAGACGGGAATGGTGATTATTGCCGGTGAGGTTACCACCTCTGCATGGGTGGACCTGGAAGCCATTGTCCGCCAGACCGTCCGTGAAATCGGCTATAACAGTTCAAAAATCGGCTTTGACTGGGAATCCTGCGCCGTCCTGAATGCCATTGGCAAACAGTCCGTGGACATCGCACAGGGCGTCGATGAAACCGAAGATCATGAACAGGGGGCAGGTGACCAGGGCCTGATGTTTGGATACGCCTCCAACGAGACCGATGTGCTGATGCCGGCACCAATTACCTATGCGCACCGCCTGGTAAAACGCCAGGCGGAAGTGCGCAAGAACGGCACCCTGCCCTGGCTGCGCCCGGATGCCAAGAGCCAACTGTCCTTCCGCTATGAAAATGATCAACCAACCGGTATCGAGGCGATTGTACTGTCCACCCAGCACGACCCGGACATCAGTATTGAGGCCCTGCGCGAGGCTGTCATGGATGAAATCATCAAGCCGGTGATACCGGCAGCATGGCTTGATCAGTGTTCACAGGAACACATCCACATCAACCCGACTGGACGCTTTGTGATCGGTGGCCCGGTTGGAGACTGTGGACTGACCGGGCGCAAGATTATTGTTGATACCTATGGCGGCATGGCACGCCATGGCGGCGGCGCCTTCTCGGGCAAGGACCCGAGCAAGGTTGATCGTTCTGCTGCCTATGCAGCCCGCTATGTTGCCAAAAATATCGTCGCTGCCAGACTTGCGGACCGTTGCGAAATACAGGTGTCGTATGCCATTGGCGTGGCTGAACCCACTTCCATCAGTGTAAACACCTTCGGGACCGGCAATGTCGATGAAATCCGGCTGACAGAACTGGTACGCGAACACTTTGACCTGCGACCACGCGGGTTGGTAAAAATGCTGGACCTGCTGAAACCCGGCTACAAGGCTACCGCAGCCTACGGGCACTTTGGACGCGATGGAGAATTTACCTGGGAAAACACCAATGTGGCCGCTGCACTGCGTGACGCAGCCGGCCTGTAGCACAATCACCGCAACACCAAGTATTGAGGTAAACACTTATGAGTTCACAACCCGTTGAAAATATAATCCCGGATTACAAAATTGCTGACATTGGATTGGCCGACTGGGGCCGCAAGGAAGTTGCCATCGCAGAGAGTGAGATGCCGGGGCTGATGGCATTGCGTGAGGAGTATAAAGACAGCCAGCCACTCAAGGGTGCGCGTATCGCCGGCTGCCTGCATATGACCATCCAGACGGCAGTGCTGATTGAGACACTGACCGCACTCGGCGCTGAAGTACGCTGGTCATCCTGTAACATCTTTTCTACACAGGATCAGGCTGCTGCAGCAATGGCTGCAGCAGGCATCCCGGTATTTGCATGGAAAGGAGAGACCGAGGATGAAGCATGGTGGTGCATCGAGCAGACCATCTTCGGTCCGGATGGCTGGCGGCCGAACATGATTCTGGATGACGGTGGTGATCTGACTCAGATCATGCACGACAAATACCCGGAACTGCTCAACGATGTAAAAGGTCTGTCAGAAGAGACCACTACCGGTGTCCATCGCCTCTACGAGATGATGGCTGATGGCAGCCTCAAGGTTCCGGCATTTAACGTCAACGATTCTGTAACCAAGAGCAAGTTCGATAACCTGTATGGCTGTCGCGAGTCCCTGGTTGATGGCATCAAGCGCGCAACCGACGTAATGATTGCAGGTAAAATTGCTGTCGTTCTCGGTTACGGCGATGTCGGCAAGGGCTGCTCACAATCACTGAAAGGTCTGGGCGCCTCGGTGTGGGTGACCGAAATAGATCCGATCTGCGCCCTGCAGGCAGCAATGGAAGGCTACCGTGTAATAAATATGGATGATGCCTGCAGTCTGGGTGATATCTTTGTTACCACGACGGGCAATATTGACGTGATAACCCATGAGCACATGAAGGCCATGAAGAACGAGGCTATTGTGTGCAACATAGGGCATTTCGACTCCGAAATCGACATCGCGAGCCTGCGTCAGTACGAGTGGGATAACATCAAGCCACAGGTTGATCACGTAATCTTCCCGGACGGCAAACGCATCACGGTACTGGCTGAAGGGCGTCTGGTTAATCTCGGCTGTGCAACCGGCCATCCTAGTTTTGTAATGTCAGCATCATTCACCAATCAGGTTCTCGCGCAGATTGAACTATGGCAGAACCCGGGCAAATACGAAAACAGGGTTTATGTCCTGCCTAAGTATCTGGACGAAAAAGTTGCCCGCCTGCATCTCGAGAAAATAGCTGTCAGCCTGACGCCCCTGTCACAGGAACAGGCTGATTACATCAAGGTACCGGTCGAAGGTCCTTACAAGCCTGATTATTACAGGTACTAGAAACTGGGTGAGTACAAAGTGGCCGGGGGGAAATGATGGCAGCTCTTACTGCCCTACCTGTCCACTGCGGTGATTACACATCCAGACACGCCTGCAAACCATGACACACACAAAACCGGTCTACAGCTTTGAATTCTTCCCGCCTAAAACGCCGGAGGGCATCACCAAGCTTGCGACAACCAGCAAGATGCTGGCCGCGTTACAGCCGCGTTTCTTTTCCGTAACCTTTGGTGCCGGCGGTTCCACGCGTGACCACACCTTTGAGACAGTGCTTGATCTCCGGAAAAATACCGGCATTGAAGCAGCACCGCATCTGTCATGCATCAGTTCGACACGGGACAATATACGCAAGGCACTGGCAGCCTATCAGGAAACAGGCATCTCTCACATGGTCGCACTGCGTGGTGATATGCCATCCGGCATGTTTGAGGCAGGTGAATTTCGTTATGCCAACGAACTGGTCACCTTCATTCGTGAAGAAACCGGAAATCATTTTCATCTCGAGGTTGCCGCCTATCCGGAATATCACCCGCAGGCCAGCAGCCCTGACAGGGATCTGGTCAACTTCAAGCGCAAGGTAGATGCGGGGGCAAACAGCGCCATCACACAGTATTTCTACAATCCGGATGCCTACTTCCGTTTTGTAGACCGTTGCAGCAGTACCGGCATAGACATCCCCGTTGTGCCCGGCATCATGCCTGTGACCAATTACCATCAGCTGGCCCGCTTTTCGGATGCCTGCGGCGCGGAGATTCCACGCTGGATACGCAAACGCCTGGAGGCCTACGGTGAAGATACAGCATCAATCCTGGCCTTTGGTGAAGAGGTCGTGACAAATCTGTGCGTGCAATTACTCAGGGAGGGCGCACCAGGTCTGCACTTTTACACGCTAAATCGCGCTGAACCCTCGCTGGCCATCTGGAACAATCTCGGGCTGAACTCGTCATAAGAGGCAACACCCTGCGCATACCTCGCATATATACACCGCAATCCCTTGTTACAGACAAACACCTGACCATCTCGGGCCAGGCTGCGCACCATGCTACCCATGTTCTGCGTTTGCGCACTGGCGCATCAATACGAGTATTTGACGGACAAGGCTGCGAACATCGAGCAAAACTGACTAAAATAGCACGCTCCGGGATTACCTTGAAAATCGAGGAATCCGTAGCAGTAACGCCGGAATCACCATTGCGACTCACCCTGCTGCAAGGCATTGCTCGGAATGACCGCATGGATTTTATCTTGCAGAAAGCTGTTGAACTGGGCGTACAGGCTATCCAGCCGATCTGGATGCAGCGCAGCCACACACAGTTAAAGGGTGAACGACTGGAAAAACGCATCAATCATTGGCAAGGCGTGATTACCAGTGCCTGCGAACAGTGTGGTCGGGCTACCCTGCCGCAGCTGTCGCTGCCGCAAGATTATATAAACTGGATCAATGCAGGAACAGGCAGCGACCTGCGCCTGATGCTGCAACCAGAGGCTCGGTCATGCCTGCGTAATCTGGAAAAACCGGCGAGCAGCATTTCTCTACTCGTTGGACCGGAGGGCGGACTCGCCCCTGAGGAACAGGTCCTGGCAAGGGCCACCGGTTTTACCGGTATTCGTATAGGGCCGAGGATCCTGCGTACCGAGACGGCCGCGTTAACCGCACTGGCCGGAATACAGACCTTGTGGGGAGACTTCAGCTAGCCTGCATTTCTCACAGAGTGGTGAGAAATGCAGGCCAATAATCAGGCTGCATTGCCCAGTTGCTGTTCCAGTAAATCCTGCAAATACTCGAGATCAGGTATCACCGCTTCTTCGCTGCCGATTCGGACAATACACCTCAAACTGTCATGTTCATACTCGACAACTTCGTCAGCTGTATCATTCCCGAACTGGATCAGGCCCGGCAAACCGGCTGTAACGATAGCATAGTGCTCGATTGGGCTATCCGCAGACACGGAATTCACGATCATTAGCCGTGAAAATACCGGATTTGAAGGCACACTCAAACCGCACACAGCTTCAAGCGAAATCATAGGAATTCTCTGCTCGCGCCACCTGACCATACCAAGAAACCACTCCGGCATATCGGCTTGCGCCTCGGGAGCACGGTAGCTGCCGATCTCTGCAACAGCCACATTCGGCAATAACAGATTCATTTCCCGTAAAGGAACCCACAAACTGCGAACCTTGTCCTGATTACCATCCATTTGTCCTGCCTCTCTCGTACCCGTTCCGCTCATGCGACTACTCCCGCTTCAGCAGCACCGATAATATGTTGAATGGAATCCAGCAAATCATTCTCCTGGTACGGTTTACCCAGATAATTATTTACACCAATTTGCCGTGCCCGCTTACGGTGTTTGTCACCAGTACGTGATGTAATCATGATTATCGGAACATGCTTGAATCGATCATCATTACGCATGTGTGTTGCCAGCTCAAACCCGTCCATACGCGGCATTTCTATATCCAGCAACATCATATCCGGTATTGTTTCCTGTAACTGCCCCATGGCATCGACACCGTCTTTTGCAGTCAATACACTGAAGCCATTTCGCTCCAGCAGGCGAGTAGTCACTTTGCGTACTGTAATGGAATCATCCACAACCATAACAACCAGGCGATCTTCCGTGATTTTTCTGGCCGGCAAGTCAATGGATTTCGCTCTGATATTGATACGCGCAACCGCTGCCATATCGAGAATCATGACGACACTGCCATCACCCAGAATCGTAGCTCCGGAAACACAGTCAACAGTGCTGAGCTGGGTGCCAACCGGCTTGATAACGATTTCACGGCTGCCCTTCAGTGACTCGATCTGGAAGGCCATACGTTTCACGCCGATACGGACCAGCAGCACAGGTACCTGCCCCTGTGATCTGCCCAGATCCATATTCCCCGTTTTCAGCAGGGTTCCCAGGTGTCTTAGCTGATAGTTGTTACCTGCATATTCATAAATACACTCTTCCGTACTGTAAGTTCTAATCAGCTCTTCCGGGTTTGCCCTCACAACACCCTCGACACTCCCCAGCGGCACACAGAATATCTGCTCGCCTGCCACCACCAGTAACGTCTGGTTGATAGCCAGCGTATAGGGAAGACGAACAGTAAACCGCGTACCCAGACCGGCTGTTGATTCAATATGCAGCGAGCCGCCGAGTTGCTTGACCTCGCAATTGACGACATCCATACCAACACCACGTCCTGAAATCTGTGTTACCTTGGCCGCAGTACTAAATCCGGTTTGCAGGATAAACTGAATGATATCGATGTCAGCCAGCTGCGAGTCTGCCTGTATCAAATTACGTTTAATGGCACGTGCACGTACCGCCTTGACATCAATACCCGCACCATCATCTTCAATACACAACACGATCTCGGGACCTTCACGGTCAAATGAAATTGTAATAGAACCTGCTTCCGGCTTGCCGGCCTCTTGCCGCTGTACCGGCTTCTCAATTCCATGTGCAATAGCATTTCTCAGCATATGCTCAAGTGGTGAGATAATTCTCTCAATGACCGTACGATCCAACTCTCCATCCGCACCGACCAGATCAAGCTCAACCTTTTTTCCGAGCTGCCTGGCAGATTGCCGCACAATACGTCTCAGGCGTGAGCCAAGACCGGCAAACGGAATCATCCGGGTATGCATCAATCCTTCCTGCATATCTGTACTTACCCTTGACTGCTGCAGCAGCAATGTCTCTGCTTCGCGCGTCGTGGTCTCCATCAATTCATGGAGACTGCGCAAATCACCGATACTTTCGATCAGGGAACGTGAAGACTGCTGCAGATTCGAGTAGCGGTCCATTTCCAGTGGGTCAAAATCCTGGTTATTTGATTCGGCATCCTGCTCATAACGGAACAGTATTTGTGCCTCGGTCTCCATCTCCAGCTGGCGCAACTGGTCACGCAAACGGGTAATCGTCTGGTCCAGCTCCTGGAGATTGAAGCGGAAATCACTGACCTGATTCTCCATGCGCGTCCGATAAATACTGATTTCACCAGCATGATTTACAATGCCATCCAGCAATTCAGACTGCACCCTGACCTGCTCATTGCGAACCTGCGTGGGCTTGCGTGCTTCAGCTTTCCCGGACAACGCAGCTATTTTACGAGCTACTGGTGTTGGTGCCACCTCCTTATCCGACTGTAGCGCCACCGGTACGGTTGTTGTTTCGATAGTTTCAGTGGTCGCTTCTTCCGGGAAACCGGACTCAACGATACCCTCACCCTCGGGGACGGTCTCTGCTACCACGTCCACCACCGTCTCTGTCTGGTCATTAACCCCAGATCCTGCAACTGCATCTGTTGCCGTCTCCGCCACGGATTCAACAACTGCTTCATCAGCATCACCGGGCATTGAACCCGTTGCATCTGCAGTTTCTGCATCGAGAACAACGTCCGGTTCAGGGTTTGCGGCTTCAATTGTTTCCGGTACGGCGGCAATGCTTGCTTCATATGTATCTTCAAGTACAGGACTGTCTTCCGGTACCACTTCCGATACTGCTTCTGTCGCAGCGGCCTCTGAATTTTCTGACTCTTCCTGCGCCATCGTTTTAAGCGATAGTTCCAGGTTTTCTGCGTCACCCGGGACTCTTCGGGATTTTACATTTTCAAGCATCTCCGATAGCCGGTCATGCGATTCTTGCAACAGGGTAAACAGGTCATCCGAGCTGGCCACAAGTCCATCTGCTACACGGGTAATTAATGATTCAAGCACATGAGCCAGGTCACCAATTGCCGGGATATCCATCATGCGCGCACTCCCCTTCAGGGTGTGCAAATAACGCTGAAACTCTGCCATGTGCTCGCAGCTATCCCGATCTTCCGACCACGCACGCAATACAGACTCACTATCGTCGAGAATCTCTGAGGCTTCCTCAATAAAAATCTCGTAGATCTCCTGATCCATGTCGGCGTATGGATCTTCATCCATAACTGCAGGTGCTGCATCTGCCGCAACAGTCAATTCGCCGGACTGCTGCCCGGCGCTCTCATCTCTGTTTACAGGATCTTCAGATGCAGGCTCCAGAACTCCCCTGGCCAGAACTGCAATGCGTTCACGCAATGCCCCCTGTAATGTCTCGTCAAACACCTGGTCCGGTAATTTTTCGACCATCTGACGAAGTTCAAGGCTGCAGTCTTTCAACACTTCCAGGGCATTTAGCGCCAGCACTTGCTGCGACTGGAAGACCGCGTCAATATATCCGTTCAGGTCAGCTGCCAACCAGCTGATAGAGACGACACCTGTAGACGCGGAGATACCGGACAGGGTATGTAGTGCACGGTACAGGGGTTCGCTCACTGCACGTGGTTCATCACTCGCCGCCAGGTACGCCTCCATGGCCTGCAGGTGATCCAGACATTCATTCCTGAAAATATCTATCAGTATCGCATCATCTACTTCATCTACTTCATCTACTTCATCTACACCATCTACCGTGCCAGTTACTTCATTGTCAGCCTCTGATGTCTTGGCGACA
>JASJGW010000192.1:0-6040 GCA_033791305.1 Gammaproteobacteria bacterium
CGGACTGGCCTCAATTCGTTCAGTCGAGAATGCACTGGACTACCCGATTCCGCCAAATGCGCAGCTGATTCGTAACCTGATGAGCGGTGCACAGTATGTGCATGACCATGTCATGCACTTTTATCATCTGCATGCACTCGACTGGGTTGACGTGGTATCAGCATTGCAGGCCGACCCTGCAGCCACCTCGACACTGGCGCAGTCGATCAGCAGTTACCCGAAGTCTTCCCCCGGTTATTTTTCTGACATGCAGAAGAAGCTGAAGAACTTTGTCGAGGGCGGCCAGCTGGGAATCTTTGCCAATGGTTACTGGGGTCACCCGGCCTACAAACTGCCACCGGAGGCCAATCTGATGGCCGTGGCGCATTACCTCGAGGCATTGAGCTGGCAGCGTGATGTGGCCAAGCTGCATGCGATCTTTGGTGGCAAGAATCCGCACCCGAACTTTGTGGTCGGTGGCGTCGCCTGTCCGATTGACCTGAATTCCGATTCCGCCATTAATGCCAAGCGGCTGGCTCAGGTGCAGGAAGTCATCAACAAGATGCAGGTGTTCGTCGACCAGGTCTATATTCCCGACCTGCTGGCCATTGCCAGTTACTACATGGACTGGGGTTCGCGCGGTGAAGGGCTGGGCAACTTTATGACCTTTGGCGATTTTCCGGAGAAGGGGATGGACGATCCGTCCAGTTTCCTGATTCCGTCCGGTGCCATTCTGAACCGTGATCTGTCGACTATTCACGAGGTCGATCTGAATAACTCCGACGAAATCCAGGAGTACGTAGCACACTCCTGGTATGACTATGACGGCGGCAAGAACAATGGCTTGCATCCCTATGATGGCGAGACCAACCTCAATTACAGCGGTCCCCAACCTCCCTATGAGCAGCTGGATGTGGAGCAGTCCTATTCCTGGATGAAGTCGCCACGCTGGAAGGGCCATGCCATGGAGGTCGGACCACTGGCACGGATGCTGATGCTGTATGCCAGCGGTAATGAACAGGCGCAGGATCTGGTCAATATGACCCTGACGACGCTGGATGTCCCGGTGGATGCGCTGTTTTCAACCCTGGGCCGCACGGCGGCACGCGGGCTGGAGACCAAGATCATCGGTGACATGATGCAGACCTGGCAAAATAACCTGGTGGCGAATATCAAGGCGGGTGATACGAAAACACATAATGAAAAACTCTGGGAACCAGCAACGTGGCCGAAGCAGGCCCGGGGTGTGGGCTTCATGGAAGCACCACGCGGCGGTCTGGCACACTGGATCGTGATCGAGGATGAAACCATCAAAAACTACCAGGCCGTGGTGCCGAGTACCTGGAATGCCGGGCCGCGCGACCAGAACGGGCAGCCGGGTGCCTATGAGGCGGCCTTGCAGGATAACCATACCCTGCATGATTCAAAACAGCCTATTGAAATTTTGCGCACCATCCATAGTTTCGATCCCTGTATTGCCTGTGCCGTACACGTTACCGATCCGGACGGTGAAGAGCTGATCAAGGTGAAGGTGCGGTAAATGGGGAGTGTTTTATTCAGGAAGCGTTGGCTTGTTTATTTTTCGTCATTCCTTTTTCCTCCGGAAGCAGGAATCCATACAGTGACTGAAGCAAAGAGACAGGAGAACATTTTATGCAACTGAGATCCTTATCGGCGGTACTGCTGGCACCCATTATGCTGCTGGTTTCCCAGTTTGCCCTTGCACATTCCGGTGTCGGCAATGCTGCAGGATTGGCTGATGGCTTCATGCATCCGGTGAACGGTCTGGACCACCTGCTGATTGCCGTTGCTGCAGGGTTCTGGGCGGGGCGTTCCGGTGATCACGGGGTACCGGACGTGATGTTTTTTCTGTCGTTGTTTCTGGGTGGTGTCTTGCTGGGTTACGGCTGTTTGCTGTTCCCGCAACTACAGCTGTCGACCGTCCTGATTATGTTGCTGACGGCCGCGTTTATTGCGGCAAGCATTGCTGCGCCACAGTATATGGCCTATATTTTCTTTGGTGGGTTTGCGATTTATCATGGCGTTGTCCACATGCTGGAGATGCCGCTACCGGCCACGGCCGCGGGTTATATGGTCGGCCTGTTTTTTTCAACCGGGCTGATACTGATGCTCGGTCTCATCCTGCGGCAGGTGGTTGCAACCCGCAAGCCACATTCAGAGACAACATCATAATCAGGCCTGTGCCTGAGAGGAATCCATTATGAGCGACAATGCATGCACCGATATGGCTATCAGTACGGATGCCATCAAGGCATCTCCCCTGGGCGATGAACTCAGCGATGAGCAGTGTGATCTGCTGGCAAGTGTTATGACTGCTTGCGGGATCAAGGACCGTGCCTTCCTGATCGAGGAAGGGCAGCGGGATGACGCGCTACATGTGTTGGCGAAAGGCCACATGGAGGTGGTTTCGCACACCGGTAAGGGTGAGTTTGTTGGTCTGCAGATCCTCAGGGAGGGCGACATACTCGGCGAGCTTGGATTTATTGACGGTGTGGAACATTCTGCCGGCCTGCGTGCCATGGGTAACTGTGAATTGTTGCGGCTGGACCGCACCAGTTTCGAGAGCCTGGTGGATAAAGACCCGGACCTTGTCTACAAGGTCATGCGCGCTATTATCCGTACCGTGCATCGTATCTTGCGGAACATGAATGTCCAGCAGGTGGAACTGACCAACTACATTGCCAAGCAGAACGGTCGTTACTAGGTTCTCACCCGTCCAGATTATCCCCCTCCAAAAAAAGGGAATCTCTTCTCCCTCCGGGGGAAGGCCAGGATGAGGGGGTATAATTTAAACCAGATGTTCTATTTTATCCCCTCTCCCCAACCCTCTCCCGGAGGGAGAGGGAGTTAACTGACTGCCAGTATTTCGTATGCTTAATATCGAACAACCGGTCGGGCATGCTGGTGATGCCATTCTGAATCTGGGCTTCCGCCCGTTCTTTGCGGGAGCCGCAGTCTTTTCAGTGCTATCCATGCTGGTATGGATGGGCAGTTATGTTTTTGGCTGGCAATGGCAGCAAGCCGGCTTGCCGGCAATGATCTGGCATGCCCACGAGATGATATTCGGCTACGGTATGGCTGTGATTGCCGGGTTTCTGCTGACGGCCATCAAGAACTGGACCGGTGTGCAGACACTGTACGGAATACCCCTGTTGCTATTGTTTTTGCTCTGGCTCACTGCACGCTTGCTGCTGGCCGGGGGTGATGGGGTGCTGGCATGGGCCGCACTGGCTGATGGCCTGTTCAACCTGTTGCTGGTGGCCGCGCTTGCCTGGCCCATCTTCAAGGTGCGGCAGTTCAAGCAGTTCGGCATCCTTTCAAAGGTCATATTGCTTATGCTTGCCAACCTGCTGTTTTATGCTGGTGCGCTGGAGATTTACCCCTGGGGGTTACAGGCTGGCCTGTACTCGGGTGTGTACCTGATTCTGGCACTGATCTTTGTTATGTCACGCCGGGTATTGCCGTTCTTCATTGAGCGTGGGGTCGGACAGCCGGTCACGCTGACCAACCGTGCCTGGCTGGATGGTGCCAGCCTGTTCCTGTTTGTCGCCTTTTGGCTTGCCGACATTATCGAGCCTGATTCCCTGCTGGTGGCATGGCTGGCAGGCGTCTTGTGTGTGTTGCATGCCATTCGGCTCGCGGGCTGGTATGTGGCGGGTATCTGGGGGCAGCCGCTGCTGTGGGTGTTGTACCTTGCCTATGTGGCCGTGGCTATCGGCTTCGCTCTGAAGGTGGCGGTGTACATGTTCGGTATTTCTCCATTTCTGCCCCTGCATGCTTTTACCTATGGCGGCACTGGCCTGTTTACCCTTGGTATGATGGCGCGCGTGACGCTCGGGCATACCGGCAGGAATATCCTTGAACCACCGACTGCGGTGGCGTGGATGTTCGGGCTGCTGGCTATCGGTAGCGTGATTCGGGTAGTGTTGCCATTGTTTGATGCGGCACACTACATATTCTGGGTTGGCGTGTCACAGGCTTTGTGGATTATTGCGTTTTCCCTGTTTGCGTGGGTGTTTCTGCCAATGTTGTTCCGGCCACGTACAGATGGCAAGTTCGGTTGATCCTGCTGTTCCTTAAGTGGGTCGTCAGCCTCGCTTTCTGTCTCTTCACCCTCCCAGTCATATGTCTTTACCGGGGGGTGCGGGTCACGGTCACTAAACAGGAACGCAGCCAGTACCCCGGTGACAGTACCGAAGAAATGACTTTCATAAGAGATGCCCGGTTCCTGCGGAAAGATACTCCATACCATGTTGCCGTACAGTAAAAATACAATCAGGGACAGGGCAACAGACAACTTGTCCCTGCGCAGGATGCCAGTGGTGAATATAAAAAACATCATGCCATGCGTCAGGCCGCTGGCACCGAAGTGATAGCTGTGCCGGGCGAACAGCCAGACACCGATACCGGAGCCAATATAGACAAGTGCCAGTACGGGTTTTGCGGCGCGCGGATAGCCGTACAGCAGGGCGATGCCAAGAACCAGCAGTGCAAAACTATTGGATAGCAGGTGGTACCAGGAGCCGTGTATCAGGGGGGCAAACAGGATCCCCCGCAGACCAACTGGATCCAGCGGGTAGACACCAAGGCGGTGGAGTTGCAGATTCAGACTGCGATCAAGCAGCTCAATACCGAATAACAGGGTGATGAATGCAACGGTAATGAACAGTGACTGCCTGAGGTCGGTTTTCACAATGGTATTGTTGCACAGTTGCAGGGTTATTCTCCGGGAAAACGTACAACGTCCGTTTCTTTTGGTCTATATTTGTACTTGAATCGAACAACAGGGTGACAGGAATACGGTCTCCGTGGCCACAGGAAAAATATTATGCAGATTTATGCCGTCACACAGTCCGGAAAGCGCTACGCAGCATTGCTTGCCGCACTGCTTGTGGTTGTTATAACCGTAGCTGTTACGGGCTGCTCAAGTTCTCCAAAACGCCCGGTGCTGTATCCCAACCAGCATCTGAACCGGGTTGGCGGGCATGTCTCGCAGCAGGATATCAATGCCTGTATGCAGCTGGCACGCACCTCGGGTGTCAATGTAACGAAAGACGGGGAGGTCGGACGCAAGGCTGTTGGTGGTGCTGCCATTGGCGGCACATCGAGTGCGGCTTATGGCGTTTTCCGTGATGGTGATGTTGGCAATCGTGCACTGGCCGGTGCAGCTGCGGGTGCGGCCGCCGGTGCTGTGCGCGGCGGCATTCAGTCAACAGAACAGTCCCCGATCTTCAAGAATTTCGTCAATAAATGCCTGTCAGATAAAGGTTACAGCGTAATCGGTTGGCAGTAGATTTCGTCAGGCACGATGGCGCTACACCTCGACAATACCGTCCCTGGTGCTGTCGATAAAAGCAAGCACGTCATCCTGTTCCTGTTGTGGCACCTGGAACTCGGCCAGTGTCGCCTTGACATTCCCGATAAATATTTGCCAGTCACTTTCGCTGATTCCCATGCCTTTATGCGATGTGGGCATGTCCCTGCCTGTGTAGAGCACGGGGCCGCCGGCACTGGCGCACAGATAGTCAACCAGTAACTGTTTCTCGCGGGCAATGCCATCGTCGCCCCGGTTGGCCCAGAAGCGTCCAAGCTGTGCATCGTTCTCCAGCCGTGGCAGCAGCTTATCGACAACAGCGACAATGGCATCATAGCCGCCAAGGCGTTCATACAGGGTTTTCTCCTGACTGGGCATAATGATCTCCTGTGAGGTTTTTGTACTTTTAGTCGTGACCGTCGTTAATTGCGGGAAATTATCCACGTGCGACCTGTGATGGTGAACGGCTGAATGTATGTTGGTTTTTCTGTTACAGATTCAATAAAATGAGCGCTACTTAACAACCCTTAGTTGTGGTCTTTTGATGTGGGTGGGTTTATCAATACTTCTTTCCAGTATCCTGGTAATGACTTTTTCCTGAAGTGCCGTCATCTTCTTTAGTTCTGCCATTCGCCTGGTATGCTCACGGTCGTATCGTTTCTCACGCTTCATTTCCAATATGACTGCATCCACATCATCTGCGGCTGACCCTTCGGGAAGGGTATC
>JASJGW010000193.1:0-10787 GCA_033791305.1 Gammaproteobacteria bacterium
ATGCACACCACCATCATCAGGCCCCCGATGGAACTGGGTCTGATTCATTTTCTCAAGCACATCCTTGTCAATCGGACGTCGCTCGCGGGTATCAAATATTCCAGCGATTCCGCACATACCTACACCTTGTAAGTTCAGGCAGACAGCGCTGCCCCGTTACCGTTAAACAGGCAGACACTGTCGGCATTGTCTGTATTATGTCTGGGTCAGGTTTTCCGGCTGACCGGGAAACGATTCAAACAGCTCGTACATCTTTCTCAGGTTTATCCCCCAATCATGGCGTTGGCATACCCATTGCCTGGAAGCCCGCATCAGTTGTGAACCATCCTGTTGCAACAACTGGACAGCCATTGATGAAAACTGCTGTTCATCATCAGAAACCTGCAATCCAACCGGGCTATCATATTCAATCCCTTCCATGGCAGCTGATGTAGCCAGCACAGGTACAGCCATTGCCATTGCCTCCAGCACCTTGTTCTGTATGCCCCGCGCTACACGCAGCGGAGCAACAGCTGCCCGAGCATGTGCCAGATAGGGTCTGATATCAGCCACTGTCCCGGTTACGGTAACACCAGGAATCGCTGCCAGCCGCAAGACTTCTTCAGAAGGTCGCGCACCAACAATGAAAAACTGCACATTGGCGACTGCCTCGCGGATGCGGGGAAAGACATTCCTCGCGAACCAGCTCACCGCATCAATATTTGCCCAGTAGTCCATGGCACCAGTAAACACCAGCACGGGCATATTCCCTGTATAGGGGTCCGGATAATCCCGATCTGGGCTGAAGTATTCGTGGTCTACGCCATTATCAATAAAATCGACACGACTGGACACCTCAGGTGCCTGCCTTTGAAATAATGCTGCCTCGTCTGCAGAAACGAAGACACTTGCATCAAACCTGCCGGCTACCGCCTTCTCATACCGTAAAAGTTGTCGCCCTTCCCTGCTATACACCCAGCTGGCAGGCCAGGATTTTCGTTCGGCATACTGCCGCCACTTGTCTGAATCAACATCGACAAAATCAATAATGCGGCGAATCGAACGCCCCTGTATATCCATTACATATTGAGACATAGGTGAAGAGAATACGAAGATCCGCTGCAGGCTGCTGCGCGCCAGCAGGTCATCAACCCAGGCTTTCATGCTACGGTCAAAATAGTAAGGAACACTTAGTGCTTCACCGCGCAACAAACCGGAAAGACTGCGAACACGTGCCAGTAACGGATGCAGGTCAGCCAGAAATACTGACTCACACAAAGCTTCAAGTTTACCCAGGTAACGCCGGTCGTCAGGGTCATCCACAAATGCACCAAGGTGAATACGGTATGACCGTGCCAATTCATTAAGCAGGTGATATGACCGGATCTTGTCACCCTTGTTGGGCGGATAGGGAATCCGGTGCGCCAGGAACAGCAGCTCTTCCATGATCTCAACCCAGATTGCGGGCGAGCAGTGGACCGATCACTTGTGTTACGGATAATGGCAACCGTTTCCAGGCATTTATAAACAGCTTGTACTTTGGATTCATCGGACTGACATCCGGTATCTGTTTGGCCTTAACCAGGTAATATTCGTAATATAATGGACTCGGTTCAAATCCCCAGTTTTTTTTGAAACTGAAGGAACCGGTCCCCTGCTTGCTGCGCCCGTAATCAAAAACCTTCAGGCCCCGCTCGCAACTGTCACGCATCAGTTCCCAGTACATAAAGTCATTACCCTTCAGCTGACGCGCAATCGGTGTACCACCACCATAGTAGGGCAACACCTCGTCACGAAAGTAAAAATTCATGACACTGCTGACCAGATCCCCGTTATGCGTCACAGTCAGGATGTCACATTTATCCCTGAATACCTCCTGCAAGCATTCAAAGTAAGCCCGGGGAAATACCGGCGTACCCAGACTGTGTACACTTTGCGAGAAAGCACTGTAGAAATCCTCTATTGAATGATCAAAGTCCCCTTGCAATCCCGCCTTTATACCCTTGCGCACCATGGCCCGCTGTTTGCGCGGAATCGCCAGCATATTGGCTTCCGGGTCGGATTCAATGGACTTGCGGAAAGTTACGTACAATTGCTTGGTTGGCCAGTCAGGATGACGCGCCTCCCGGTTGCGTAATTCCAGGTAATCAACCCCGAGCCCCTCCGCCAGCTTGCAGGCAGCGGCCTCCAGTTGCTGACAGACTTCTCCGTCTTCTGATACCACACCACCGCACACACAGAAAGGCGTCGAGATCAGTGCATTTCCAAATAAACGACTCTTGACATGCACCAGCGGAAGGATACCGCGTATTTCGCCATCAGACTCGGCAAACAGATAATGGGTGCGATGCCTGAATGCCTGCTCTATCACCTGTTTCCAGCCGGCAAGATGAAAAAATGTAGCCTTTGGACAGGCCTCAACAAACGCATCCCATTGCGTTAACTGTGCAGCAGTCAACTCATGCACGTTGACATCCACAGCAGGATTATGCACCCCGTTAACATCTATAATTGCGGCCGAAAGTGACATCAGCAAGACTCCCTGTCCGGTAAAAAAACATGATCCATACGGCCCCAGTTAAAATCAGTCAGCAATCTTTCAACCCGGTCCTTCATACGGCCAAGATTCAGGTAGTGGCGAAAACGTGTTTTCCGGCTGATACCCTGCTGTCTAGGCTGTTCCGGATCGATTTCCCAGGGATGAAAATAAAACACGCAGGGCTGTCCTTCTGTTGTATTAACATGCTTCATGGCCCAGCGTGACGTTCTGTAGGGAAGCAACCTGAAATACCCGCCACCTCCGCATGGCAAATTGTGCTTGAAAAGGGATACGGTTGTAATCGGAATTTCGAGTAAGCCTTCTTCCTTGTGCCAATAGGAAAACCGCGGCGCATCAGGGATGCCATACAAGTCGTGATGGATTGGATAGATGCTGGAACTGTAGCGGTAACCCGCTTCCTGCAGCAAGTCATGCGCCCATAGTGTCTTGTTAACGATCGAATAGCTGGCTGCCCGGTATCCCAACACCTCACAACCGGCAATATCCTCCAGTAATTCCTTCGTTTTAGTAATGTCCTCGCTAAATACATCGGGGGTTTGCCGGGTGACACGGGTATGCGAGTAACCATGACTGGCGAGTTCATGACCGGAATCAACAATGCGGCGGACCAGCCCCGGGTATCGCTCGGCAACCCAGCCCAGCATAAAAAATGTCGCCTTGACATCATGCTCTGCGAACAGGTCCAGAATACGGTTGGTATTGGCTTCAACCCTGCATGGTAACCGGTCCCAGTCCTTGCTGTTTATCGTGTTTTCAAAGGCAGAAACCTGGAAGTAGTCTTCCACGTCAACTGACATCGCGTTAACAATGCTCGCCGGTGGACTATCCGCTTGTGAAGTAAACATGCTTCCGGTGATCCCTGCAGGTTAAGTTGACACTGTCAGCTGTTCGCGGCTTTGCTGCAACCAGTCATTCAATACCTGCTTGATTCGATCCGCTGCCTTGCCATCCCATAGTTCCGGTGTCCGTCCGCGCTTGCCACCATTAGTCAGCACTGCAGCGACGACCGACATGATCAGCTCGCGATCATGACCGGCAATCGTATTGGTACCCTGATCAACAGTAACCGGGCGTTCAGTGTTTTCCCTAAGCGTAATACACGGCACACCAACAACAGTCGTTTCTTCCTGCAATCCGCCAGAATCTGTCATTACCAGGCGCGCAGATGAAATCAGTCCCAGCATTTCCAGGTAACCCAGCGGGGGAAGACACACAATCCTTTCAGTATCGAGACAAGCCTGCAGCCCATGGTCGTCCAGTGCCTTACGGGTCCGTGGATGCACAGGAAAAACCACCGGGATCTTTTCACTGACCAGGCGTACCGTTTCCAGTAAATTTCCGAACAGCTCCCTGTCGTCTACATTGGCAGGTCGATGCAATGTCAATACGGCGTAACCGTGTTCTCCCTCAAGAAACAGGCCAGCATTTTTCACGCCAGTCAAGGTGGCTTCTGCCGGTACCGACTGGGACAAACTGTGGCGCAGGGTATCAATCATGACATTACCGACAAAATGCACTTGCCGGTCATCAACGCCTTCATTGCGCAGGTTATCGCGTGCAGACAGTTCCGTAATAAACAATATGTCCGAGATCCTGTCAGTCAGTACGCGGTTGATCTCTTCCGGCATGGTACGGTCAAAACTGCGCAAGCCGGCCTCTACATGAATAACAGGAATATTCTTCTTTGCCGCCACCAGCGCACAGGCAATGGTAGAATTCACATCACCAACAACCAGTACCGCAACGGGTAACTCCGCCTCTACCACTGTTTCAAAACGCTTCATGATTTCTGCAGTTTGAACCGCATGACTGCCTGACCCGACTTCCAGCTCAATATCAGGATGCGGTATCTGCAGCTGGGTAAAAAACGCATCATTCATTTCCGCATCATAATGCTGGCCGGTATGTACCAGACACACCGGTATTGTAGCGGGTTGTGAACGCAACGCCCTTATGATTGGGGCAATTTTCATAAAATTGGGACGCGCACCGACAACGCATATGATTGGTGCAGGCGAACTGCAGGATGAATCGGTGTTATGTTTTATCATATCCAGCATGTTATCAGTCACGGGAGGAAATCGTTCAGAAAGAATTCCGGCTCCTAGATCTTGTCCACCTTTTCCTGGTCTTTTAGTGCTTCCAGTATTTCCTCGTCACTGTCATCGGACAATGCAAGCATCATCAGCATACGATGAAAACGCTTGCTATCTCTGCACAAAGTCTTTTCCAGTTCATCCACCTTCTGTTCCAGCACCTGCAAACGACTGTCGTCATCACCTACTGTAATTTTCGGACGCAACGGCTGAACGTTGCTGGCTGCAGTGGTACGTAGCACCGACTTTTCATCTCTGTGCTGCGAATCTGCCAGGCCGGTTTTTGATGTCTGAATTTCATTTAATTCCTCGGCCATCACAACCTTGACATCATCCATGCCGATACTATGAGACTCTTCAACGCAACCGTAAAGCAACGCCCGGTCACAAAACTTGTTAATCCGTCGCGGCACACCGGATGTGTGTTCGTGAATCAGGCCAAAGACATCGTCTTCAAACTGTGGATCGCCCTTCCATCCGCAAAGGCGCAGCCGGTGAAAAATATATTCCTGGACTTCGTCCTTTGATAACGGTTCAAGATGGAACGAGGCGATGATCCTTTGACGAAACTGTTCCATTCCCTTAGCCTGCAGTATCGGGCGAAACTCGTCCTGGCCCAGCAGAAAACTCTGTAGCAGCGCCTTCTCGCCCACCTGAAAATTGGACAGCATCCGCAATTCCTCCAGTGCGTCCGGAGACAGATTCTGGACTTCATCAACCAACAGTAGCACACGCTTGCCTTCACGTGCGCGCGCCATAAGGAAAGTTTCGATATTGCGTAGCAAGGTTGACTTGGGCAGATCCTGATGTGCCATACCTAACGCACCTGCAACCAGTCTTAGCAAATCAGCAGACTCAAGCTGCGAAGTCACCAGTTCAACCGCAATGACCTTTGACTTGTTTATGCGTGACAGTATCAGGCGGGATAAAGTGGTCTTGCCAGTACCCACACCACCGGTAATCACAATAAAACCTTCGCCTGCCTGCAGACCATAACTCAGGTAGGCCAGCGCCTTGGTATGCACATTGCTGCGGAACAAAAACCGGGGGTCTGGACTTAGTCGGAACGGCCGCGCCTTAAAATTGTAAAATTTTTCATACATCATCAGAAAAACGCTGTTATCCTCACTTCAATCCTGTTCTCATCATAACTATTCCGGACTCTTTCCGAGTCCTGCCGGGTAAAACTGTATCCCGCTATCGCTTCCAGCTTGGGGCTTATTTGTCGCCTGAGCAGTGCATCTATATACCAGAAGTCACTATCTCCATTACCGCGGTCTGATTCTATGTGCTGCCACGACCCGGACAGGATAGCGTTTGTGCGGGGAGCAACTCGCCTGTCTATTGATGCGGAATAACCATTGGTATCCTCTTCCGTAAGCGAGGTCAAAAACCGGCGATTCACGCTAAACACCGTAAACAGCAGGCTGGTCTTGCCCGCTCTCACCCCCACCGAACCAGACGCACGCTTACGTTCCTCCACTTCATTTGTAAGCGAGGTAATCGGGCCCGTGGGTACCAGCACCACCAGATCACCTGGCTGGGGATTGGAATTGGTATCCCCGGTCAACGGGTCCACCGCACCGAAGGTAAAACCACCATCCTCCAGTTGAGTTTGCTGTTGTGTTACGGTGTCCTCAGTATAGCTGGCACGCCAGGTCGTTCGGCGGGTGCGATGCCGGAAAGAACCGAACCAGGCCTCACCCGGATTCAGACCGACTTTTCTGTCGCGATAGGTCACTTCCAGGGATGTGCGCCGTCCCGGATAAATGCCTACAGTCACCGTATCCAGATTCCTGCCCGTCAGTGCCTGCAGTGAATAGTATCGGCTGGGTTGCCAGAAGCCGCCAACACCCCAGTAGGAGCCATTCTCGATTGCATCATTGGTCTGGTAATCGTTGTCCGCCCAGCCAGCCTGTGCAACCAGGCTGAACTGACTGCTAATGAAATATCGCGCATCTGCATCGGCATTGTGATACAGCGCGTCAGAGGCATCGCTCCGGTTTATATCGTCGTAGACATAGTCGGCAGACCAGGAAAGCGGGCCAAATTTCCGGCCGCTGACGAGATTCGCATCAAAGCGATTTTCCAGTGAATTGGATACACTGTCATCGTAACGCACGTGATCCAGGGAATAACGGAAAGTCCCGTCTGCGTACCCTCCAAAGTGGGGACGTATATAGGGACTCACACCGTACGCG
This sequence comes from Gammaproteobacteria bacterium, assembly GCA_033791305.1. Lineage (GTDB taxonomy): Bacteria > Pseudomonadota > Gammaproteobacteria > UBA9214 > UBA9214 > UBA9214. The sequence continues at coordinate 6,837 of JASJGW010000193.1, forward strand.
TAAAAATTAGTCTGGTTCCCGGCAGTATTAAAATTACTTCTTGAAATTGTGCCATCGGCATCAACGATAGACTGTCCCATCCTGCTCCTTGCATCCACAAAGAAAAAGTTGTCTGTGATCTCCGCCGTCGCATTTGCGTTGAGCTGCTGAAAGATGTTGCCTGCACCGGAGTTGGACAAAAATAGCAAACCCTGCATCTGATAGTCGAGTTCGGCTTCCAGCCGTGCACCCCTCCCGGATATATTTATTCCAGGAGTGATTTCTGTTATCAGATCCCCTTCCTTGTCTTCATTACGTAGATTGATATTATCACTGTAAGTCTCCCCCAGGCTCAGACGTGGCGTAATAGTCCATTCCCCGGCCTGAACAGTGGTTGTGCACAACAGCAACAGGGCCAGGGTTATCCAGAGCCCGCAGGAATATCGAGCGGGAGTGCAAGTGCGCATCAATCTGCTATATGTTACGTGCTCACCGCCCGTAGGGGTAATAGCCGTAACCTCCATAACCACCATCGCCCTCTTTTCTGTGGGCACCCTTGTTCATGACAATGCCCACAATTTCATTGTCATCCAGCATTTCAGCCGCTTCCTTGACGGCATGCTGCGGTGTTTTTGACTCTTCCGTCACCAGCACAATCTGCCCCATCAAACTGGCAAGCACGCGTGCCTCACTGGTCAAAAGCAATGGCGGTGAATCAAAAATCACAATCCTGTCCGGATAACGCTTGGAAAGCTCCAGGGTAAGCTGGCGCATGCGCTCACTGGCAAGTAATTCTGTTGAATGCACATGCCTGCTACCCGAGGGCAACAGGGTCAACTTGGGAATATCTGTTCTCAACAACACATCCGGCAGGGTAAGCCCCTCATCGAGCAGTACATCGATCAGCCCCGTTTCTGCCTCAACGCCGAGTCTTGCGGTAACATCAGGTTTTGCGACATCTGCATCAATGAGCAGCACCGTCTTGTCCATTTCCATCGCGATACTCATGGCCAGGTTGATGGAGGTAAATGTTTTCCCTTCACCCGGCAGAGCGCTGGTCACCATGATCATGTTTGCATTATCAACCACAGTTGCACCCTCGCCCCTGACATGCATCAGCAACGGGCGCTTGATACGCCTGAACTCTTCAGTCGTCCGATTGGTTTTGTTTGACTTTGGATCAACCAGCCCTGCGTCACGCAACCGGCTCAGATCCAGCATAACTTGCTTCCCGTGGCCAGCGGCTTGTGGCTGATTCCCGTTCCACAGCCCGGCATCCAGATCGTCAGAGGACCCTGGTCCCCCCCCCCCTTCATCGAGAGAGGAAGGAATATTCATGAGGCCATCGGCAGAATCAAACAGTTGGTCAGTTTGTTCCTCACCGCTGCCCTTGCCTGCCTTCTCAAAAGCTTTTTCAAAGATACTCATCAGCCACGCCCCACTATCGCTTCCTGTATTTCAGCAACGTTCATATCCAGCCCACTGATAGTGAGAACACCACCATACAATAATAACAAGCCAATACCAGCGACACTGAATGCAGCCAGTGCACGTCTGTGTCTGGCGCTCCATTCCTTGTTATAAATCATCGACACTCCACCCAGTACCGGTCGCCCCAGAACCTCCATAACTGTGCGCGCACTATCGAAGGTCGGCCTGAGAATGTAGAGGAAAAACGCCAGCACAATTCCGACAACAAGACCGCCAATCAGTACCGCCGTCATTAACAGCGGTCGGTTGGGGGATGAAGGGCCCAGGGGTACCCGTGGCGGATCTACAACCCTGAACTTTAACTGATCACCACTGATCTCCGCCTGTTCAGCAATGTTTGCGGATTCACGACGTGCGAGTAATTCCTGGTAATTCTGCTGGTGTACATTGTAATCACGGTCAAGCTGCTTGAGTTCCGCTTCGATCTCAGGAACACTGTCAACTTTTTCCTGGAGCACAACAATACGCCGTTCAAACTCACCCACCCGTGCATTCATAGACGCTACTGTTGCTCCAGCCTGTGCCAGCTGCATTTTCAGCTGTTGATAAACAGGATTATCCGTGGGACCAATATCCATCTCATCCATCAGCACATGGTCTTCCTCACGCTTAATTTCCAGTTCGTCCATCAACCGTGTTATCTCCACAACATCCGGATGCTTTTCAGTATACCTGAGCAACAATTCATCCTTCCGCTCCTCGAGATTCTGGATACGCATATCCAGTGCTGATCCCATTTCAGGCTGCAGTTCGCTGTAAAGAAGATACGAGTCCTCATCATCTTCTAACTGGACTTCAAACTGCTCAACCTGGTTCCCCGCCTCCTGCAAGGACAACTTCGCCTGCTGCAAACTGGATTTCGCAGACTGCAGCTGGCCGTAATAATCCTGTTCGGATCCGGGCATCATGCCAATATGTGTCTGCTTGAACTGGGCAAGCCTGCGTTCTGCTGCTTCCAGCTTCGCTTCATATGACCTGATTTGCTGGCCCACGAATTCCTGGGCAGAGTCTGTCTCTTCCCGGCTCTCACCCAGCGTACTTTCAACAAATATTGTCAGTAATGATTGCACGACGCGCTTGGCAAGATCCCGGTCACTGTTGGCATAGCTGATGGTATACAGATCCTGTTCACGGGTACTGGATATCACGATGTCGTCACTCAGGTCATCCAGCAACCGTTCCATATCAGCGGGTGTCAGCGCGATCAGGTCAAGGTCTGTCATGCGGGCCAGCTTTTCCAGGTTTGGCCTGCTGAGCAAGGTACGCGTCACCAGTTGTACTCGCTGGCTCGCGTTCGTACTGATCGTCAACCCCCTGAGCAGCGGCTGCAGCATAGACTGAGTATCGACATTAACGCGCGATGATGATTCATACTTGTCAGGAAGCTGGTAGACAACACCCCAGCCGACAATACAGACCAGCCAGGTTGCCAGCATCATGAACCAGCGATAGCGCCATACACCGTTTATATATATTAATATCTGTTCGTAAAGTTCACGCATATCTCGGAAATATCCCTATACTCGCCAAAATTTGTTCGGATCACCTTGCGGGAAACAGTTGCCTCCTGCTGAACCGTACAGTCCGTCACCGGTCTTCAACAAGCGCCGGTTATTGCCGCCTGCCAGTCATGGTCCTTTTCCACCCTTCTTCCTTCCCGGATGAAAACAACCAGGCAATCCCCCCTAGAACCACGACTCGGGTACAATCAGGATGTCGCCTGGCAACACATAGGTATTGGCGCTGATATCAGCCCCGTTGATAAGGTCATCGATACGCACACCGAATTGCTGCCATTCACCGTCAATAACACGCACGACAATAGACTTGTTCCCATCAGCAAACTCCGTCAGTCCGCCGACAGCAATCATCAGGTCAAGCAAGGTCATCTGATCGCGATACGGAAGAGCCTGTGGATTGGTTGCCTGCCCGACCACGCGGATCTGTTCTTCATAGGGACCAACGAAACCGCCAACCATCACCGTGACGACCGGATTCTTCACATAGACCGAGAGCTCCTTTTCCATATCTCTCGCCAGTTGGGTCGGTGTCTTGCCGCTGGCCGGGACATCCTCAACCAACGGGGTGGTAATTTTGCCATCCGGGCGTACAGTGACGCCACTGGACAGCTCGGGGTTACGCCAGACAAATATGTCTATAGTGTCACCTGCACCAATGATGTAATCCGGCGTAACCTGGGCAGGGGCCGGCCCGCCCTCGAGTGGGGGAAAATCGGTAGTCGCACATCCGGATAACAGCAGCAGAAAAAAGCCTAGCCAGATCATGCAAAAGGAAGAGTTGATAGCCTTCATGTTGAACCCCTGTATGGATAATGATTACCGGTTAATTCAGTATCTCTTTGATAAGTATATTAAAATGCGCAGTCAAATACTGGACGCCAAATTATAGAGCTATCTACTCTGGATGTCACATGGAATCAGCATTATTAACAAATACTAAACACTATTTCTTAAAAATGAA
>JASJGW010000194.1:0-13662 GCA_033791305.1 Gammaproteobacteria bacterium
GACGCAAGACCCTGCGCAACACGCTGCGGGACATGCTGGATGCAGCAACCATCACCACACTGGGCATTGATCCGTCGGCGCGTGCCGAGACACTTGCCATCCAGGATTTCGCAACCCTTGCCAACTACATAAGTAGCACCAGGCACACTGGCTAGTGTGCCATGGTGGTCAAGGTCTGATGATTGAGAGGGTCAGGCGTGTTGAGAGAGTGACAGGACGTTGACTTCAGACTGGCTAAAATATTTCCGGGTACAGCTTGAAAAAGGATTACCTACCAGGGAATTCGTACAGAAAGAGAAACATCCGCTGCAGGTACATACTGAGTCGCGTCCAGATTGCCGGGCGCTGTATTACTCAAATTATTGGCGGGAGTCTGGAAGGACATGTGAACACCGGCCCCATGGTGTCCCACTTCAGTCAGCTTAATATCGCCATTGATTAAATCCGGCAGGTTCGGGTTGCTGAAGAAGGTCTCGCCTGCATCGACGGCGGTCGTCATAAATACGCTCAAACTGATCAGCAGAGCCATAAGCATCAGGGGTTCCGGCTTGCGGTAAATGCGTTTTTTTCTCAACATGACAGCCTCTTCAGTCTCTTGTGGGTGCCTGCGGTCTGGTGCTTCAGTCACCCTCGAATCCCGGTGTTGTCACCAGAGTGCCCCTCTCCGCCGACATTTTCTGTGCACACAGTCACATTTCCGGATTTCCCCCGATACCCCAACGAGTAATACAATACCCCCTACAGCCACCGATACCGTACAAAATAAAAAATAATTACTCTATTTTACATGTAGTTAAATCAGACTGACTGGTTCCGGCCACTACCAGGGCAACAGACTGCCCGGGATTTCGTCCCGGCACGGGTCCACAGGTGCAAAATATCAGGCACCGCTACCCATCACCGGTTTCTCGCGGTTCCGGAATATCTTACATCCTCCAACGTGTAGTTTTTTCTCGCTAACAACGGCATTGACTTCAGACACCCAATCGGGAGGGGTGTCTGCCAGCAAAGCAGCAGCCATTATTTTGTCACCCGATAACGGAAAAGGTATGCTTTGAGCCATGTGATCTGGCAAACTGTTAAACATGACCATGGACATCGAAAAACAGCACAACATTACGGTCGAGGTAGAGACTGATTATATTGAAGGGCAGTCTGAACCCGACAGCGAGCGCTATGTATTCTCCTACACTATTACCATACGTAATGAAGGTGGTGAACCGGCACAGTTGTTATCACGTCACTGGCTGATCACTGATGCCAACGGCAACGTCCAGGAAGTAAAAGGAGAAGGAGTTGTCGGTGAGCAACCTCACCTGAAACCGGGCGAGGGGTTTCAGTACACCAGTGGCGCCATGATTACCACACCGGTCGGCAGTATGCAGGGCAGCTATCAGATGATTACCGATCAAGGTGATGAATTTGATACAGAGATCCCGGCTTTTACGCTCGCCATTCCGCGAACTTTGCACTAACTCTTTCCCGGTACAACATGGCTGTCTACGCCATTGGTGACATCCAGGGCTGCTATGATGAGCTGCAGTCACTGCTCGAACTGATACACTTCAATCCGCAACATGACCGGCTGTGGTTTGCCGGTGACCTGGTAAACAGGGGGCCAATGTCGCTGGAGACATTGCGCTTCATCAAGGGCCTTGGCGATCGTGCTATTTGCGTACTTGGCAACCACGACCTGCACCTGATTGCATTAGCGCACGGATACCCGCTCGACAATGATGACCACACACTGGATGCCATCCTGCTCGCACCAGACCGGGACGAACTGATTGACTGGCTGCGTCATCAACCCCTGCTGCACCATGATGACGGCCTTGGCTACACCATGATTCACGCTGGCCTGCCACCGCAATGGGATCTGGCACTGGCGCGGCAATGTGCGTGCGAAGTAGAAACCATGCTGCGTGGCGACAACATTACCGACTTTATTGAACACATGTATGGCAACAAACCACATCACTGGTCAGATAAACTGAGCGGCTGGAAACGCTTGCGTTTTACAGTGAACTGTCTGACGCGCCTGCGCTTTTGTGATGTTCAGGGCCGACTGGCACTGAAACACAAGGGGCCACCGGGCAGTCAGCCGCCACAATATCACCCATGGTTTGAACTACCGGAACGAAAAAGCAGGGAACTGAATATTGTCTTTGGCCACTGGTCTACGCTGGGCAAGCGCAGTGATGCCGGCATCTTTCCGCTGGATACAGCCTGTTTATGGGGTGGGGAACTGACAACACTGCGCATTGATACAGCGCCGCAATGGTTCAGCCTGCCGTGTACCGCACACCAGGCACACGGATAACTGGTACTTAACTAGTCAGGATGAATCCGGTCAAGCCGGATAAAACTGTAGTCATGCGGATTCTTGCTGTCAGCCGCATGATCACTGCGCTCGACCTCAAGCCAGTCAGCATCGTTCAGTTCAGGGAAGCAGATATCGCCGTCAAACGATTCATGGATACGTGTCAGGTAAATGGTATCCGTATGCGGCAATACCTGGCGATAGAACTCGGCACCCCCGATGACCATGATTTCATCCTGCTCACCGGCCGCCTCCAGTGCAGCTTCAATCGAGTTCACTACCACGCATCCTTCCACCCGGTACCCGCTATCGCGGGTAATGACAATATTGGTACGGCCGGGTAATGGCCGTCCAATGGATTCATGCGTCTTGCGCCCCATCAGGATCGGCTTGCCCATGGTTGTTTGCTTGAAATGCTGCAAGTCTGCCGGCAGATGCCAGGGAAGTCCATTATCCCGGCCGATGACACCATTGGTGTCCATGGCAACAACAATTGATAGCGTCATGGGCTAGACCGCAACCGGTGCCTTTATATGCGGATGCGGCGCGTATCCCTGCAATTCGAAATCCTCAAACGTAAAGGCAAACAGGTCATCCACAACAGGGTTGATGTGCATTGTTGGCAGTTTATGCGGCGTACGCGACAGCTGTAGATCGGTCTGTTCCAGGTGGTTCAGATACAGGTGTGCATCACCAAAGGTATGCACGAAATCCCCTGCCTCGAGACCGGTCACCTGCGCCATCATCATGGTCAGCAGCGCATAGGATGCAATATTGAACGGGACGCCGAGGAAAATATCCGCACTGCGCTGGTATAGCTGGCAGGACAACCTGCCATCGGCCACATAAAACTGGAAAAAGGCATGGCACGGGGGTAATGCCATGTTTTCGATATCCGCTACATTCCAGGCACTGACTATGATACGACGGGAATCCGGACTGTTCCTGAGCTGCTCGATCACTTGGCTAATCTGGTCAATACTGCCACCGCCAGGTGTTGGCCATGAACGCCATTGATAGCCATACACCGGCCCCAGATCACCGTTTTCGTCAGCCCATTCATCCCAGATGGATACCTTGTTGTCATGCAGGTAACGCAGGTTGGTATCCCCTTTCAGAAACCATAGCAGTTCATGCATGATGGAGCGCAGATGGCATTTTTTGGTGGTCACCAGCGGAAAGCCTGCCGCCAGATCAAACCGCATCTGGTAGCCAAACACACTGACCGTGCCGGTGCCAGTGCGGTCTTCCTTGCGGGTACCGTGATCACGCACGTGGCGCATCAGATCGAGATATTGTTTCATGGTTTTTTTATCTGATTAATATTTTCATTTTCTACGTGATGCATTTGATGAGTAAAGTGTAGCGCACCCATCGAATGCCGATGACGGGCAATCATCACCAGCTGATTTTTCCATCGGTACGCCGGTAGGCAACCACAAAAAACACTATACCGACCACAATCATCGGGAACGATAACAGGTGCCCCATCGTCACCCAGTCCAGCGCCAGGAAACCGATATGATCATCAGGTACCCGCACGAATTCAACGCCGAAACGGAACACGCCATAAGCTATCAAATACAGGCCGGAGACGGCCATGGTCGGGCGGGGTTTCCGCGAAAATATCCACAAAATGGCAAAAAAGACCAGGCCTTCCAGCATGAATTCATACAGCATGGAGGGATGGCGCGGCTGGTTATCGACAAAGGGGAACACCATCCCCCAGGGCAGGTCTGTCGGACGTCCCCAGAGCTCACCATTGATAAAGTTACCCATGCGCCCTGCCCCCAGCCCCAGGGGTACCAGCGGTGCCAGATAGTCCGTCACCTGGAAAAATGTCCGACCGGTATGGCGCCCATACAACCACATGGCAACAAACACACCGACCATGCCACCGTGATAGGACATGCCGCCTTCCCAGATACGAAATATCATGAACGGATCATCAAGAAAGGCACTGAAGTTGTACATCAGCGTGTAGCCGATACGACCACCCAGTACCGCGCCCAGCGCAAAATAAAACACCAGGTCACTGATCTCTGCTGCCCGCCACTCGGTGCCAACCCGGCGCGTACGTAGCAGGCCAAGCCACCAGCCGGTTCCGAAGGCCAGCAGGTACATGAGACCGTACCAGTGCACCTCGAAGGAGCCGATAGCAATAGCAACCGGACTGATATCTGGATAGGTCAGCATAATATTCCTTTCGTTGTGCCTACGTGGCCGGCACCCGGCAAAACAGCGCCTTCAGGTAGGCAGTTTCCGGTATAGCGGGGTGCACGGGATGATCCATGCACTGGAAACCACGCTCCAGTATCTGTAATTGCCGTCCCTGCTTGCGTGCGGACTGGTAAAGTATGTGCTGCAAACGCTCTGCAGGCAGGTGCATGGAACAGGAGCATGATATCAGGATCCCGTCAGGTGCCAACAGCTTGAGTGCCAGGCGGTTCAAACGCCCGTAACCCTGCTCGCCGGTCTTGATATCCTTGCGCCGCTTGATAAAAGCAGGCGGGTCGACAATCACCACATCAAAACGCTGCCCGGTATCCTGCATGGCTTTCAGCACAGCAAAGGCATCACCGTTTTCCAGCCGGACTTTTCCGCCCAGACCGTTTGCGGCAATATTCTTTTCCATGAAGGCCTGTGCAACGGGTGACGAGTCCACACAACACACCCCGGTCGCACCGGCAGCTGCCGCCTGCAAGCCCCAGGCACCGATATAACTGAAAATATCCAGTACCTGCCTGCCTTGCACGTATTTGTGCATCGCCCGGCGATTACAGCGCTGATCATAAAACCAGCCGGTCTTCTGACCCGCACCCAGTGGCACTTCAAACTGCACACCAGCTTCGGTCAGCTGCACCGTTTCAGGCACCTCGCCGATAACCTCTATTTCCTGTGGCAGGTGTTCCAGTGCGCGCACCGAACTGTCATTGCGCAGTAGTATTCCGGTCGGCGCGAGCACCCTGTCCAGGGCCTCAAGCAGGAGTCCCCGAACAGCCTCCATCCCTGCCGTTGTAATCTGCACCACCAGCACAGCATCATAGCGATCGATGACCAGCCCCGGCAGACCATCACTCTCACCGAAGACCAGCCGGTAATACGGTTCTGCAAACAGGGATTCCCGCAATGACAGTGCAGAGCGCAGGCGGCGCTCGAAAAAACCGGTATCGATCACAGTGCGCGGGCGTCGACTCAGCAAACGCGCACAAATCAGGGAATGCGGGTTCACATAGCCGACACCCAGGGTCTTGCCACTCGCCGATTGTATGGCCACGAGGCTGCCCGGCTCAAACCCCGACAGTGACGTCTTGCGGGTATCGACCTCGTTACTGTAGATCCAGACATGTCCGGCATCCAGACGCCGGTCTTCATTGCGTTTCAGCACGAGCACAGGGAGATTGGTGGATGTCATGATGTGCTCTTCATTATGGTTGTCAGCCCGCCACTCAAGGCAATACAGCAGGATTTTCAATAACTGTCCTGCCATCCCAGACGGCAAGGTACCCGCTGCGATAGGGCTGGGTAAATACCGCCTTTGGGTATTGTTCCGCTGTCTTCCTGGTCATCACAACCAGCCAATCATCCGGATGCAGTGCGGCCCAGGCAAGCGCACTGTCACTATCCAGCTGGACGAGCGCCTGCTGCAGGCGTCCGACAAAACCGAACTGGCCATGATAGTGTGCCACACTCGCCACGCTGTGGCCGGCCGCCTGGGCAGCCGCAATCATGCGACTGATGGCTTGCACGTCATAGGCGGGAGCCGCAGTCCTGAAGATACCTGCATAAATCACACTCACCACAAATACCGAGAACAGGGTCAGGCGTACCGGGTATCGCGCCATGGAAACCGGCCGCAGCATCACCAGCACAATGGCAGCCGCTATCAGCAGTCCACCCCACAGCGGCTGCACATTGTTGATCCAGGGTGCCTGGTCGAGGGTCCGGGGCAACACAATAAACAGGCCACCGCTGACCAGCAGTACCACCGCCGGCAGCCATGGACGGTAGCTGCTGTCACCCCTGTCCATCCCGCTGATCACCCGCGCAACCAGCAAGGCAAATACAGGCAACAGCGGCAAGAGATACTTCACCTGTTTGCCGCTGACCAGACTCATCAGGACAAACGCGCCTGCCAGCCAGACCAGACACAGGCGCAGCCCTTCATCACGCCAGGGCCGGGAATACCGGAGAGCTGACCACAAGCGAGGCAACAGTACCCAGGGCGCAAACAATACTGCCAGCCACGGGAGATACCACCACACGGGATGCGCATGGGCAAATGACTGCACCATGCGGTTGGCAGTCTGGCCCCACAGTATTGCCTCACGATAGGCATCACCACCGGCCTCAGCGGCTGGCAGGGCCCAGCTCAGTGCAATCACGGCTCCCACCATTACACTGGCAACAACACCTGCATACCAGGACCACCAGAAATGTGGCGTCGTATCACGTTTCCACAAGGGTGTCAGCAGGGCCACGGGCAGCACCTGTAACAGGATAACCGGTCCCTTCGCCAGCACCCCCAGACCAATGGCAACACCGGTCAGCAACCAGCCGACCCGGTTGTCCCGTGCAGCACTGACGATCCCGCTGATCGCCAGCACCGTGAACAGCACCAGCAACAGGTCGATCTGTACCCAGCTGAAAAAGGCCGTGAAGAAAATGCTGCCAAAGACAATCCAGGGGGCCAACCGTGCCGTTACAACATCGTCCGGCCAGCACTTGCGTGCCAGGTTTGCGGTGGCCAGCAACGTCAGCAGTCCAACCAGCGGGGCGATGGCTCGCACCACCCATTCATGCACCCCAAACAGCCACCAGCCGGCATGGATCAACCAGAAGAACAGGGGGGGCTTGTGGCTGTAAGGTTCGCCGTTCAGGTAGGGCACCAGAAAATCCCCACGCAACCACATTTCCCAGGCCACCGTGGCATAGCGCGTCTCGTCGACCGGCAGCAGCGGTCGCGTCACCAGGGATATCAGCATTACCAGCAGCCAAAGTGCAAGCAAGACCGGCCACGATCCGATACGGATAGTCACTTTGTCCCCTTCAGGGATGTTGCATCAGTAATATCATCTGTCTGGATACCCAGTTCATGATCAACCGCCTGGCCCAGGGTCTTGCCATGCCGGTATTTACGGTACAGGTAACCCCCCAGGAAGACGGCCAGCACAGACATGATCATGGCAATGGCCACCTGCCAGAACCGGTCGACACGTGCACCACTGCCCACCAGTGAAAATATCAGCATTTGTGGAACATAGCCCAGCGCCGAGCCCATAAAGAAGGGCATACTGCGTACACCGGAGACGCCTGCCGCGATATTCACCATCCAGTTACTGCCTAACGGCAGTAGCCTGACCAGCAGTGCCATCGTAAAAGTATTTTCCTGCAGAAAACCGTCCACCTGGCGGATTCGTTCCGAAAAGTGACGCAGCAAAAAGCTGCGCAGCAGGAAACGCGAAATAGCGAAGGTGATGATGCATGCCATGACAACCGCCAGCATAGCCAGCATGAAACCATAGACAAATCCGAAGGCATAACCACCGAGAAAGGCAACCACCTGGCGTGACAGGCCAATACTCCCCAGCAGACTGCAAACCAGCACAAATAACAGTTCACCCGTTGCACCCCGTTCACGTATCTGTGTATCGACCCACTGCTGATCCAGTACATCTTTCAGCAAATAGCCGACCACCGCCAAAACGACGATGACAAGCAGGCCACGGAAAATAAAACGCGTCACTATAAATGCTATTTGATTTCGGAGACAACCGGTCGCCGGGTACGCCACTGCAACCAGCGCACACCCAGCATATCGATAATGCCGGCCCACAAACGGTTATGAATCCCGTATTTTGACACGCCCCGCCGTCGCGGACGGTGCTGCACTTCAATTGACAGGACCTTGCCGCCCTGCCGCTGCACCAGGGCCGGCAGGAAACGGTGCATATGATCAAACTGCGGCAGGGCAAGGAAGGTGTCCCGGGCGAACACCTTCAGTCCACATGCCGAATCCGGGGTCGCATCACGCAGCACCACCGCACGCACGGCATTGGCAATTCGGGACGAGATACGCTTCAGCCAATCGTCCCGGCGTTGCTTGCGGCAACCGGTTACCAGCATACCGGCACCGGGTGACATGTCCATGGCCTGGTACAGCCTCGGGATATCTGCCGGATCATTCTGGCCATCGCCATCCAGCGTCGCGATCCAGGGCGAACTGGCCGCCTGTACCCCGGTTGTAATCGCAGCACTCTGCCCGTAACAAATGCGGTGCCGCAGAATGCGCAGCCGTGAATGTGCCTGACGGCAGGTTTGCAAAACACCCGGGGTACAGTCGGTACTGCCGTCATCGACAACGATGATAGCGTAATCCAGCTTGCCATCCAGCTGCCCGCAGATTTCGTCGATCAGCGGCGCAATGCTTTCCACTTCGTTATGTACCGGGATGACGACCGTTATTTCCAAAGTATTTCCCTACAGCAGCTGGGTGAGAAGCTTCAAAGCTAAAGACACCTGTTTGGACTTCGTCTATAGTACATCGCCCAGCCAGTCGGCACCCCAGGGAGCCCGTGAATAGCAGCCATGAATCACGAAGACGAATATACCAACCAACTTGTCAACGAGACCAGCCCTTACCTGCTGCAACATGCCAATAACCCGGTCGACTGGTACCCGTGGGGCAACGCGGCACTCGACAAGGCACGCCACGAAAACAAGCCCATTCTGCTGTCCGTCGGCTATTCTGCCTGCCACTGGTGCCATGTAATGGCACATGAATCCTTCGAAGACCCGGACACCGCCGCACTGATGAACCAGCTGTTCGTCAATATCAAGGTTGACCGGGAAGAACGCCCGGACATCGACAAGATCTACCAGACAGCCCACTCATTACTGACCCGGCGCCCGGGAGGCTGGCCACTGACCGTGTTCCTGACACCGGATGACAGGATGCCGTTTTTTGCCGGAACCTATTTCCCGGACGAGCCGCGACACAACATGCCCGCCTTCAGGGAGTTGATGCAACGCGTCCATGATTTTCTGGTTAACAATGAATCCGATATTCGCGAACAGAACACCCGCCTGATCCAGGCACTGGCAACCATCAGTGACGGCGAGCGAGCGGACACGCTCACCCCGCTGCCGCTGGATACCGCGCGACAGCAGCTGGAACACAGCTTTGATGAACGTGAAGGCGGCTTCGGAGAGGCACCAAAATTTCCGCATCCCACCAATATCGAACGGCTGTTACGCCACTGGGCCGGTGCGCGCACCACGGCCGGCGAACCGGACAAACGTGCCCTGCACATGGCCGTATTCACGCTGGAAAAGATGGCGCGGGGCGGCATGTTTGATCAACTGGCCGGGGGCTTTTGCCGCTATTCCGTGGACGATCAGTGGATGATTCCCCACTTCGAAAAAATGCTCTACGACAACGGCGCGCTACTTGCCCTGTATGCCGAGGCCCATGCCGCCACCGGCAATCTGTTATTTCGGCGCATCTGTCAGCAGACGGCAAACTGGGTGATACGTGACATGCAGTCGCCGGAGGGCGGCTACTATTCCAGCCTGGATGCAGATTCCGAAGGTGAGGAAGGCAAGTACTATGTCTGGACCCCAACTGAAGTCCAGGCGGTCGTCAGGGAGGATGATTATGCCATCTTTGCACGACGTTTCGGCCTTGACCGTGCGCCCAACTTCGAAGGCAAATGGAACCTGCATGTCTATCGCACCGCTGCTGAACTCGCCCGGGAATTTTCACTGGACGCCGCTGAAATCGAGCAAGCCATCCACCGCGCGAGCGTGAAATTGCTGGCGTTGCGGGAACAACGTATCCCGCCGGGACGGGATGACAAGATACTGACCGCCTGGAATGGCTTGATGATCCGTGGCATGGCGGTTGCCGCACGCCACCTCGACGAACCGGCATGGGCTGAGTCCGCTGAACGGGCGCTCGACTTTATTCACAGCACACTCTGGAAAGACGGACGCCTGCTGGCAACGTACAAGGATGGCCGTGCCCACCTGAATGCCTACCTGGATGATTATGTTTACCTGATTGATGGCATTCTCGAGCTCTTACAGGTGCGCTGGCGTGACGGCGACCTGGAATTTGCTATCGAACTGGCTGAAGTCGTGCTGCAACACTTTCAGGACGAGGCCGGCGGTTTTTTCTTCACCTCCGATGACCACGAAGCGCTCATACAACGACCCAAGCCCAACCACGATGATGCCACTCCGTCAGGGAATGGCATTGCCGCCCGGGTATTTGGCCGCCTCGGTCACCTGCTGGGCGAAAGCCGCTATCTGGAAGCCGCTGAGAACACACTGAAGTCCATCTGGTCCGGTATCGAGAGCATGCCGCATGGCCACGCCAGCCTGCTGGTGGCACTGGAAGAGACCCTGTTTCCATACCAGACCGTGGTTATCCGCGGCACAGAACCGGCAATGAAAAACTGGCAGCAACAGGCCACTCAACCTTACACACCACGGCGTTTCACCCTTACCATCCCCGCAACAGTGAACAGGCTGCCCGGCCAGCTGAATGCACGCGCACCGGAGGGTGATGTGGTTGCCTACCTCTGCAGTGGCAACACCTGCGGGGCACCCGTTACAGATTTTGCATCTTTCAACACAGTACTCACTGAAACCTGGACATCGAGCAACGCATGAGCGACACAACCAACACCTTGCAACTCCCCGGTGCACAACTGGAATCCATCGAACAGGCCAACAATGACATCACACTGCACTTCTCAATGGTGCAGCTGTTACAGGAAATGGAAGGGGCCATTGAAGACAGCCTGTGGACCCAGGCCGTAAACCTGATGATCAGCGGGGTCGAAATTGCAGGCGAGTTACCGGCGTGTCCCTGCGTCATCAAGAGCGGCGACATGACCGATAATATTTTCACCTACCGTGACCATGCCCCACTGCCAATTAACTGGCATGGCGAAGTACGCTGTGCACTTACCGTTGAAGAAACCGGTGTCACTTTCTCGATTGACGGTGAATCCATGCAACTGAAGCAAATCGAGCTCCCCCGTTACATCAGGCACATCAAAAAATAACAGCAGCGCCGCGGCAGAAAATACCTATAATGGGCGCTGGTTTCCCCAGAGCCCTGGTACAGACGTGAACAGAAGCGCAACACGAATTGTTGTCGGATGCTGCTTACTGGCAGGTTTGGGCCAGGCACGCGGTGGGTGGGATGACGGCGAAGCCGCATTCATGCGCGGTGACTATAACCGGGCACTGCACGAATGGCAGCAACTGGCTGAACAGGGTGACAGCAGTGCCCAGTACAACGTTGGCCTTATGCGATTCAAGGGACAGGGTGCGGCACAGGACAACGAGGCTGCCGTACGGTGGTTCATGCAAGCTGCTGCACAGGAGGATGCCCGGGCCTGTTATGCACTCGGTTACCTGTATCAGCACGGCCATGATGGCCGGCACCGCGACGCATCACAGGCCGTGCACTGGATCACACAGGCGGCGGAACAGGGGCTTGCCGAGGCCCAGTTCAACCTGGGGTTGCTCTACCGCAAAGGCCGCGATGGCCTCGCGCAGGATAATTTCCAGGCTGCAGAATGGTTCAGGCAGGCGGCTGAGCAGGGGCTTGCCGGGGGCCAGCTCGGGCTGGGTTACCTCTACGATACGGGGCGTGGTGTTCCGCAGGACCATGCTGCAGCGATGCGCTGGTACCGTGCTGCGGCAGCGCAGGGCAATGCCAGGGCCCGGCTCAATCTGGGCCTGATCTACAAATCCGTGGAAGATTACACGGAGGCCGTTCGCTGGTTTACCCTGGCGGCGGAACAGGGTCTTTCCAAGGCCCGGTTCAATCTTGCTCTTATGTATGCCGGGGGGCTGGGTGTGCCCCGGGACCCACTCCAGGCACTGCAACTGTACCGCACTTCCGCTGATCAGGGTTTTGTTGCGGCCCAGGTCAGCCTGGGCATGATGTACCTCGCCGGTGAAGGTGCCCCACGAGACCCTGTCGAGGCAGCCAAATGGTTCACCCTGGCGGCAGAACAGGGGGACGCCGGGGCGCAGGCCAGGCTGGGTAACATGTATAAAGACGGAGTGGGTGTCGGGCAGGATCACACCATGGCGCTCTACTGGCTGGGCAAGGCGGCGGAGCAGGGCAATCCCGAGGGCCAGTTCAGTCTCGGTGTTGTTTACAAAAAAGGTATCGGGGCATCACCGGATGAAACGCAAGCGGCGAAGTGGTACCAGCTTGCCGCAGAACAGGGCTATGCCAAGGCCCAGAATAACCTTGGTTATATGTACGCGACCGGGAATGGCGTCCCGCAGGATTATGTGCTGGCACACATGTGGTACAACCAGGCTGGCGCGAATGGTCTCGAGCTTGCGGTCGAGAACCGCGATCGGCTGGCGGAAGGCATGACAGCGGCCCAGGTAGCCGAGGCCCAGCAACTGGCACGGCAATGGACAGTGCGTCAGATGAATACCGCAGAACTGAAATTCTCTCCCCGGGAGCAGGAGGCTGCCGTCGCCCGGGTCGAGTACCTGACTGTCGCTGCCCCGCCTGCTGCGGATATTGCCCCCGCTGTGCATCGCAAGACGCTGAGCTACGGCCCCCGGCATCATGGTGTCAAGAGACGGCATAAACACCTGGCATTACCGGTTCGCCGGTTAGTTACCACTTCCACACAGGAGTGAAATATGACCACAGCGATTGACGACAGGTTAAGAAAATTTATAGAAAACCTGCAGCACGAGGCAGTTGACGATGTCACTGCAGGTTCGAGGCGGAGACACGCACGGACCACGGCGCAGCCCCCCCCTCCGCCACCGGTGCGGAAACACCCCGCAGTAAAGGAGCATCCTGCGTCATCGCGGCCGTCGAATCAACGACGGACCACCCTGTACAGTCGGATCACGACAGTCCTGATTGTACTATTGCTGGTTGCCACGGGCGCATCCTATTACCTGCACAGGATGGAGCGTGCAGCGATTACTTCCCGCATCGATGCAATTATGCATGCACCGTTGGCAGTTCCCCTTGAAGATCAGTTCCTGGCGATGGAGAAGAAACTGCTGGCGAATAGCCGTGCGCATGAAAGTCGATTGCAGGCGTTCGAACAACAGTTGACAGATAACCAACAAGCGTATGGACGACAGCTGCAGGATATGGAGCAACGGCTGGTGCAGCTGCATGAACCACAGGAACAAAGGTTGCAGCAAGTTGAGCAGCGCCTGGCGAGGCCGCAGCAACCGAACCTGAAACGGGTGCAGGCCATCGAGAACAGGCTGGTCCAGATCAATGCCAGGATGGATGGCTGGGCTGCCGTGGTGGCAGACCTGTCGGGTGACGA
>JASJGW010000195.1:0-3421 GCA_033791305.1 Gammaproteobacteria bacterium
GGCGGTGCTGGTCCCGGTCTGTGCCTGCTGTAAGGCCTCCCTGGCAGCCTGCAGTTCAGCGTGTACGGTGGTCAGCTGTTCATCCCGGCTGGCAAGATCGCTGCGCAAGCTGTCACGTTCCTCAGTTGAGCTTTGCTCGGCGTCCTGCAGCGTGGACTTCTGGCTATCCAGTTGGGCCTTGAGTTCGGTCAGCTCGTTTTTGAACGTCTCGGTCTGTGACCAGGCTTCGAGGAGTTGCTGGCCGGCGGTGCTGGTCCCGGTCTGTGCCTGCAGTAAGGCCTCCCTGGCAGCCTGCAGTTCTGCGTGCACTGTGGTCAATTCAATCACGCGCGCCTTTAAGACCTGTTGCTCGCTGGTGATGTATGCCACCTTTTTCCTGAGCGCTCGTTCTGCTGCAAGACTGTGCTGAAGCGTGCCCCGTAACTGCTCAAGCATTGCATGGGCCATGTCCAGTTCCGCACGTTTCGCTGTCAATCGTTCCTGCGTTTGTTTGAGTTCAGCGCTGAGTGGATTTGCCGTTTTCGCTGGCGCGGTGGGGACGGCCCGGTATGGTCCGCGCGGGGGGGGAGGAGACGACTGACCGTAACTCCGCGGGGGCACCGACCACTGTGGCGGTTGTTGCCAGGGTCGCGAATATCTGCCCCGGTTGGGCGGCGGCGGATACCAGCCCGGCGGAACACCGTTAGTGGATGGAGGTGTCTGCACGGCAGGTTTGGCAGAGCTGTTCGCTGTTGCTTCATTCGACCAGGCACTTTCGGCTGCGATACCGACCATCACGGCGGTAACAAGTGCGGCAAAAGACGACAATTTGTTCATGGCATGCTCCAGATTGGCTTATTAGAATTGATTTCCATTGATTTTACCCGAATCAACGAGAGACGGGCAGGGGCTGCCGATGGAGATTGTTTTTACTCGCTTTTTTCCTTTCCATGTTTGACAAATTCCAGAAAGTAGTTGGTTCTCATCAGTGGTTTGTCATCCACAAGCCGGAAGCCGGCCGCCTGCATTTCCTGAATGACCTGGGCCTTGTTGCTCCGTACGTGCCCCATAACCCAGTTCGAGCTGATACGCGGGTCGCGACGAAAGTCGATAATAATAACGCGTCCTTCGCGACGCAGCGCCTGGTGGATGGACGCCAGTGTCTGCTGCGGATATTCAAAGTGATGGTAGGTGTCGGTGATAAAGGCAAGGTCGATGGCGTTGGCCGGTAGCCCGATATCAGTGGGCGTGTTGACGATTCCTGTCACATTTGACAGACCTTGCTCGCGGCAGGTGTGCAGGATATTGTCGATAAATGTGCTAGCGATATCAATGGCATAGACGGTGCCGTCCGGTTCGACGGCGGGTGCAAACAGACGGGTAAACAGGCCGGTGCCGGCACCGATATCGGCGACGGTCATACCGGGACGTACCTTGCTGGCAGCGACGATGACATGGCGCTGGTCGTAGACTTCGCGCCCGGGTCGCTCGAAGGTGTTGACCCACCGTTGCCAGTCCGGATCCTCGAAGTGGCGGTTGATGCCCGGGCGGATACTTTGTTCCTGTGCGGTTGCAGTAAGCACCGGTAGCAAGCCACATAGCAGCAATATGACCTGGATCGTACGGTGTTTCGTCTTCATGGCATAGAGCATAGCCGGTTGCTGTGATGATGCACGTCTTGCAGGCGATATTCTGCAGTGCTCACGGCTAATAGCCCCACTGTTACTGGCCCTCCTGCTGAACTTCATGCAGGGCAGTGCTGTCTTCAAGAGTAGCTGGTAGTTTGTGAATGCCGGTAATATGCTGTCATACCAACCCGACATCAATAAAGCCCTATGATCAGAGTACCTTATCCGCGCCCGCTGCACTTGCTGTTTGCCGGTGTGATCCTGTGGAGCGGCGCAACACTGGCTGCCGACCCGCCACCACCGGGTGTGATAGTTGCACCTGTTCGCCTGGTTGAATTTTCCGACCGCATCGAGGCACTTGGTACGCTGGCGGCCAACGAGTCGGTCGATTTAACCGCCACGGTCACGGAAACCATCAGCGTTATTCATTTCGACGACGGTGACCGGGTCGAAAAGGACCAGGTGCTGGTCGCAATGACCAGCCAGGAGGAGCATGCCCAACTGGAAGAGGCGAGCGCCACAGTCAACGAGGCCAGCCGCCAGTACCAGCGCATCAAACCACTGGCGTCCGAGGGCACCGCGGCCAAATCACTGCTCGATGAACGCCAGCGCGAGTGGCACACCGCGCGGGCACGACTGGCAGCCATCGAGTCACGACTTGCCGACCGGCTGATCAAGGCACCATTTGACGGCATCGTTGGCCTGCGCGATGTGAGCGTGGGCGCATTGGTACAGCCTGGCGACCTGATCACCACGCTGGATGATGACCGCGTCATGAAGCTGGAATTCCCGGTTTCCGCCACCTATCTCGACGTGCTGCATCCCGGGCTTGAGGTCATTACGACCAGCCGCGCCTTCAGCGGTCGCACCTTCACTGGCACCGTCAATGCCGTTGACAGCCGCATCGACCCGGTGACCCGTTCCATCCGCGTGCGCGCCCTGCTGCCGAACCCGGACTACCTGCTCAGGCCCGGCATGTTGATGCATGTCGAATTGCTGAAAAATCCGCGCAAGGCGCTGGTTATCCCTGAAGAATCGCTACAACCACTGGGCGAGCAGCAGTTCGTGTTCGTCGTGACGGCTGACAACACGGTCGAGCAGCGCGAACTCCGGATTGGTGGACGTCGACCCGGGCTGGTCGAGGTCGTGGAGGGGCTTGCGGCAGGGGAGCAGGTCGTCACACACGGTCACATGAAGATCCGCCCGGGTGCAGCCGTGACCATCACCGCGATCGATGACGGCAGCTTGCCGTTATCCGGGCTGCTGCGTTCCCTGCCTGGCGGCAGTCGTCCCGAATGATCCTGTCCGATATCTCGGTGACCCGGCCGGTTTTCGCATCGGTCATGTCATTATTGCTGATCGCCTTTGGACTGCTTTCCTTTGATCGCCTGCCATTGCGTGAATACCCGGATATCGATCCGCCGATCGTCACCGTGGACACGACTTATCCGGGGGCGGCCGCCAATGTGGTGGAAAACCGCATTACCGAACTTATCGAGGATCGTATCTCCGGTATCGAGGGTATCCGCTTTATCGCCTCCACCAGTGAGGACGGGCGTTCGCGTGTCACCGTGGAATTCGACATCAATCGCGATATCGATGCGGCCGCCAATGACATCCGTGACCGCGTCTCTGCCATCCTCGATGACCTGCCGGATGAGGCCGAACCGCCGGATATCCAGAAGCAGGACAGTAATGAAGATGTGATTATGTGGCTGAACCTGGTAGGGGAAGGCATGATCATCCCGGAACTGACCGACTATGCCAGGCGTTACCTGATGGATCGTTTCTCGGTGCTGGATGGTGTGGCACGG
>JASJGW010000196.1:0-2830 GCA_033791305.1 Gammaproteobacteria bacterium
GGCGCTGACAACGCCAGCATCCGTGAAGCACAGGCTACGCTCCGGCAGGCGGACCTGGATTTCGAGTTCACCCGGATCATGGCGCCGGGAGACGGTTATGTCACCCACCTCAATCTCCGCATCGGCAGCCAGGCCGGGACCAATCAGCCGGCACTGGCGCTGGTGGATATCAATAGCTACTGGGTCCACGGTTACTTCAAGGAGAATTCCATTGAAGACATCCGCGAGGGCAACAAGGCCATCATCACCCTGATGACCTATCCGGATACACCCCTGGAAGGCCATGTCGACAGTCTTGGCTGGGGCATCGCCCAGGATGATGGCAGCACCGGTGAAGATTTGCTCCCCAATGTCAGCGCAACCTTCGAATGGATCCGTCTGGCACAGCGTGTGCCGGTCCGCATACACCTCGTCGACGTGCCTGATAATGTCGCGTTGCGCGTCGGTACCACCGCCTCTGTGCTGGTGATGACCGGGGACAGTGATAACGCATCGGAACAACACGCACCGGCGTTGCCGCGGGCATTGCAGTAATGCCATGACGATATAAATTCAGCCGCAGCTGTGACGCTCTCTGTGTGAGAACCTGACTCTGTGAGAAAATAAGGTAACAGCATGTTTATCGAATTCAACACTGAATTTTGGAAAACCATCTGGCGCATCAGGTCAATCATTGCCTTCCTGCTGCTGATCATTATCTGCGGTGCGTTCCTCATCGCATCCCATGAACAGTTGCCATTTAGCGAGGCCCTGTATTTTTCCTTTATTACCGGGTTAACGATCGGCTATGGTGATATCGTCGCAACCTCGACTATCGGACGGGTCACCAGCATCCTGCTGGGAATCACCGGTATTCTTTTCACCGGAATGGTAGTTGCCGCGGCAGTGTATGCCCTGCAGAAAACCGTGCAGCATACGTATGGTAGCGAATGACGCTATGCGGAACCTGCACGAAACCCATGGTATAGATATGAACAGACTTGTTTATGCTGCGTTTCGCATCACTCTGCCCATGCTGCTGGCCGGGCTATCGGCCTGCACCACGCTGGGGCCGGACTTCGAAACACCCGCCGCCGCTATCGAGGCGCAATGGCTGGAGCAGGACAACCAAACACTGCAGACCAGTGCGGCTGTCAATAGCGAGTGGTGGACGCTCTTTAATGATCCCGTGCTGGACCCCCTCGTACCGCAGGCCTATGACCAAAACCTGTCCCTGCAGATCGCCGGCCTGCGCATCCTGGAAGCACGTGCCCAGCTGGGCATTGCCATCGGTAACCAGTACCCGCAACTGCAGGAACTTGCCGGCTCCATGTCCAGGGTCAACCTCAGCGAGAACTCACCGAATTTCAGCAGCGCGGCTGATGAAAACTTCTGGACCGCAAACGCCGGTTTCAATGCTTCCTGGGAGCTGGACTTCTGGGGGCAATTCCGGCGCGGCGTCGAATCGGCCAGTGCCAGCCTGGGAACACAGATCGCCAGCTATGACAACGCGCTGGTATTACTGACCGCAGATGTCGCCAGCATCTACATCCAGATCCGCACCCTGGAGGAACGGCTGGCCGTGGCGCGCTCCAACGCCGAGACCCAGGAAAAAGGTTACCAACTGGCGGAGGTCAAGTTTCATGTCGGAGACACCAGCGGACTCGACCCGGCCCAGGCACTGACGCAGCTGCGCAACACCCAGTCCCAGGTCCCGACGCTGCAGGGCCAGCTGCGCCAGTCGTACCATGCCCTGAGTATCCTGCTGGGCATGCCGCCCCGTGACCTCGGTGAGTTACTTGGCGAGAGTGCCATACCGGAGGCCCCGGCAGAGATCGCCATCGGTGCCCCCGCGGAATTGTTGCGGCGGCGGCCCGATATTCGCCAGGCCGAACTGCAGGCAGCGGCACAGAGCGCCCAGATCGGTATTGCAGAAGCCGCGCTTTATCCCAGCTTCAGCCTGCTGGGTTCGATCGGCTATACCAGCAGCGACACCAACCAGAGCGAGCTCAGCGATACTTTCAAATCCGACAGCCTGGGTTATTCGTTCGGCCCCTCGTTCTCCTGGCCGATCCTCAACTACGGCCAGTTGAAAAACAACGTGCGCGTCCAGGATGCGCGCCTGGAGGAATCGGTCATCAACTACCAGAATACCGTGCTGGAGGCAGCCCGCGAGGTCGAGGACGGACTCGCCGGTTTCATCGGCGCCAAATCCGCAGCCGCCTACCTGAGTGACAGCGTCAAGTCGGCCCAGCAGGCCGTGGACCTGTCCATGATCCAGTATCGCGAAGGGGCAACTGACTTCCAGCGAGTGCTGGATTCCCAGCAGCAGTTACTGGCCCAGCAGGACCAGTACACCTCCGCAAAAGGCAATATCGTCCTCAACCTCGTGGCAACCTACAAGGCGCTTGGAGGCGGCTGGCAGATTCGCAGTGGCAATGATTTCGTGCCGGAGGCACGCCAGCAACAGATGCGCGAGCGCACCGACTGGGGTGAACTGCTTCCGGGGGAAACACTCCCCGGGGACCTGCCCGCACCACCACCGACGGGCGGTGAGCAACCCCTGTTCAACAAGCCGGACTGGTGATTTCAAATAATCAAAGCTCTGCATCATCGGGTACGACTGCCAGCGCATCTCGTGTGGTCAAAATACTCATGCGGCTTCCCGATGGTAATATTTCAGCAACCCACCCAAGCGTTCTTTACAGCTGACTGATCCCTCAACGCGATTAGTTACCTTCGTGGCAACTAGAAATAACAGTACGTTGTCTTTACCTTGATGGTTCCGTTCTGCATGATACAACTCAGCAACATAAAACTCATATAAGCAAATATCAGGAGATCTATTATC
>JASJGW010000197.1:0-3676 GCA_033791305.1 Gammaproteobacteria bacterium
TCGTTACCTGTTCCAGAGCGAGACTCTGCTGCGGCCACTATGCGGACCAGAACTGTCGTCGTCTCAAGTTCCCCCTGGCAAAGTCGATATCAGTCACATGGATTCAAGTCTTGCAGAAGGGATATCACGTGCATGTCCAGCATGGAAGCAACAGCAGAAGTTGATCTTAAGCCACAGCCGAATGCCGGTGTAATGACCGGGTCGCGTGAGGCTATACAGAAAAATCTGGTAATCATTCGTGAACAGGGACGTGTTCCGCGCGAAATGGATACCAGTATCTTGCGTGGTGCACACTTGATTGGAGAAGACCTTTCCGGTCTCGACCTTTCAGGGCTTGATCTGAGCGGTGCAGATCTGAGTCGCGCCAACCTCTCCAATAGCAAGCTGGTAAATGCCAGGTTGGCCGGGGCCGTTCTATATGAAGCAGACCTGACGGGTTGCGAACTGCTGTCAGCCGACCTCACAGAAGCCAATCTGGGTTCGTGCAGTGCAGCCGGTGCCGGCTTTGAATCGGCCAACCTTACCAATGCAACAATGTTCAGTGCCCAACTGAAGGGCGCCACGTTTACCAAGGCAGTTTTGCGGGGTGCAGACATGCGCCGTGCAAATTTGCAGGATACGCGGATCAGGGAAGCGGATATCAGTGATGTGGATCTAACCCGTTGTAAAATGCAAAGTGCTGATCTTGAGGGTAGCTGTGTGGACAAGGCGACGCTTATGGATGCAGACCTGTGTCATTCACGACTGCGCGGTTTGAAGGGATATGCCTCGGCCAACTGGATTGGTGCCGATGTTCACGGTGTGAATTTCACTGGCGCCTACCTGACCCGCCGGACAATTATGGATCAGAACTACCTGCATGAGTTTCGTACCCAGAGTCGTGCCAATGCAGTGATATACTGGATCTGGTGGGTTACCTCGGACTGCGGACGCAGTTTCCTCCGCTGGGGTGCCTGTATATTCCTGCTGCTGGGTTTGTTTGCAGTGTTGTTCAATTTTGTGGCAATCGATTATGGACAATATCCTACTGCACTTTCTTCCTTATACTATAGCGTGGTGACACTGACGACGCTTGGCTATGGTGATGTCCTGCCAACCTCGATTGCGGCGCAGGTCCTGGCGATGATTGAAGTTGTCATTGGTTATGTCATGCTGGGCGGTTTACTTAGCATCTTTGCCAACAAAATGGCACGTCGGGCAGATTGATGGTGATTCAGGTATGTTGAACTTCTTCAAAAAGAAACAAATTGATCCCAAGGAACATATGAAAGCTGTTCTGGGCGATTACGAATTGCCCAGTTTTCCGGTTATCGTTATGAGCGCCCTGGAGAAGACGCGGGATACAGAGGCATCAAATTCAGAAATTTCAGAACTGGTCTCCACCGACCCGGGACTTTCCGTACGGTTGTTGACAACCGTTAATTCAGCCGCTTATGCACTCAAGCACAAGGTGAACAATATTGACCATGCCGTGTCATTGATGGGGCGCGGCGAACTCGAATCGATACTGATTTCGATGGCGGTTCATGAAGTGATGCCAACGAAGAATACTCCGGCATTTGACGCGCAACGGTTCTGGGGGGCTGCCGCACGCCGCGCCGCACTGGCGCGGGGACTGGCTGACCAGATTGATCCTTCATCTCGTTCTGAAAGTTTTACGGCCGCATTACTGCAGGACATGGCAATTCCAATACTTGCCCAACAGAGGGCGGATGATTACGGCCCGGTTCTTGAGCACTGGTATGCAAACGGTATTGACCTGGTAACCCTGGAACGGGAAACCTTCGACTGGGACCATGCGACAGTGGCCATGTGGATGTGTGATGACTGGGGATTCCCGGACCGCATTGCCGAGGCAATCGGTGCGCATCACGGGACCAATGATGATCTTGTCGCCTTGCCGGCAGTCAGTCTGGTTGGTGTCTTGCGTGAACAGGGAGAATCCACGGGTGTTGAGCAGCTTATTGAGAGTGCCTACGAAAATTATGGTGTGCCCAGGGACCAGGTAGTGGATCTGGTGGATACCAGTTTTGCTGCTGCGGAAGACATTTCACGTATGTTCTCCTGAGTTTGCTGTAGCCCGGAAGAGAGTGAACCATCTTCGGGTTTCCTGTTAGTTCCCGTATGTTGATCTGCCGCCTGTATACTTGCATCTGTGCCTGGTGTGCGGTATGCATCGATAGCTGTTAAAAAACAGAGGTTATTGATGAAGGTGAACCGGGTATGCAGTAATGCGCTGCTGTTACAGATACAATATTTTACTGTGTTGGTACCTGATTTATGCGTTCTCGGAGATAAACGTTCCTGTACGCTCGTGAAAGCACAGGGTCAGGAATTCGACGCCTACGGCATATTGCTTTCTTCCGTTATGCTGTCTGCAATAAGTAACCCGTGCAACTGCTGAGAGAATATCACTGACGATTTTGATTACCTGGTTATCATCAAGTCGGTTGGTAGTTAAAAACTGCATGCCATGAGGTGAAAGATCCCTGGTGATGCCCGGTATTCCAGTGACCTTCCCCGGGTCGGTAAAATACCCGATCGGCGCATGCTGTGATGTGCGTTGCAATGCACGTCGCGATTTTCCTGCAAGTCCTAGCCGTAGCACTGATTTTAGCGGGCTATGACAGTGGTTACAGTTGCCTGAATTACCGTAGCGAAACCGGACAGGTTTTGGTGTTCCACAAAACGGGCACCTGGAGTTATCTTTCCTGTAATTGTGCCTGTTAGCAGATTTTTGTTGTTTTTGTTTCTCCCTGCCATGTTCCTGTCTCCCGGGTTGCGTGCGCGTTTTCCTCACTCTATGCAGGAATTGCTGGTCATAGGCTGCCCGTTTCTCCGGGTTTGTCAGCACTGTATAGGCCTCATTCAGAATTAATGCATTCCAGTTGTCACCGCCCAAATCCGGGTGCTGCTTGAGTTTTTGCATCAGGGTGCGGTAGCTGGCCTTGATGATTTCGTGAGGCGCATCCGGCTGTACATGCAGAATTCTGTAGAAATTTCGCCGGTTTTTCATATCTTCATCAGTAAGGTTGAGGCCATATTTATGATTGTAACGTGAAATAGAGGTGATCGATCCAAGTCAACCGGGCACTTTCCAGAATGCTGGATAGTTAGAAAACGTTTCCTTCACCTTGTCATTTGACAGTCCTGAATGGCTGGCTTTTGCAGGAACACTTTCCTTCAAAAACTATCTTTAGTAAATGCTTCTTTTGATGGTTATCGTTCAGATGGGTTGGCTCTTAAATCGACTCGATAGTTTTAATGTCCGAAAAAATCGTGTAACAACATGATTATTATAGGTATATATACTGTATCTCTCCCTTGCTCGTGCTGTAACTGGGTAGTAAATACATTCTAAAGTTTTCCGGTGCCAGGACGCTAACGGGTACGGAGGCGGTAAATATCACACCATTGATATATCCGCCATATTTGAAGCATGTTCCAGGTAAGGGAATGACAACCAGTACCTTGCCTGGACAAAAAGGAGATTTACCATGGCACTTTCTATCAATACAAACGTAATGTCGCTGACAGCTCAGCGTAATTTGTCCAGTACTCAAACCGGTCTGGCGACCGCAATGGAACGCCTGTCATCGGGCCTGCGTGTCAATAGCGCCAAGGATGACGCAGCCGGTCTGGCGATTGCCAGTCGGATGGATGCCCAGACGCGTGG
>JASJGW010000198.1:0-10248 GCA_033791305.1 Gammaproteobacteria bacterium
TACCGCGGCATCATTTCCGGCATCAGCAAGGTCAAAGCACTGCAGCATGCCGTCGTCTCGAACGAAAAGGCGGTGGAGGCGTCGGAGACGGGCTTCGAAGTCGGCACCCGCGCCGTCGTGGATGTGCTGGACGCACAGCGCGAGTTGCTACGGGCACGGCGTGATTATGCACGTTCCCGCTACGACTATCTGCTGGATACCCTGCGACTGAAACAGGCGGCAGGTATTCTCCATGAAACCGACCTGGTGCTGATCAACGACTGGCTTGAGGAGTATCTTCCCGTGCCGATACAATCAACGGAACAAAACTGACCAGAGCAAAAGAACAACTTATCTTCATGATTAGCCAGCATTCACTCTGTTAGGGTAGTATTCCTGCCGTCTGTCAGTACTTACCCGAACAAGATAAGCCACCAGCTACGGAATGCTGGCCGGATAAGCACTACTTGAAAAAAGGTAACAAAACTTTGAATATTCTTGGACTTTCTGCGTATTACCACGACAGCGCTGCCGCCCTCATACAAGACGGGAAAATCGTCGCAGCGGCACAGGAAGAACGTTTTTCGCGCAAGAAACACGACGCACGCTTTCCGGAAGGCGCTATTTCCAGCTGTCTGGAACAGGGCGGAATCACCCTGAGTGACGTGGATGACGTGGTCTTCTATGACAAGCCGCTGGTCAAGTTTGAACGCTTGCTGGAAACCTACCTGACCTATGCCCCGAAGGGCTTTCGCTCCTTTGTCGCCGCCATGCCGGTTTGGCTCAAGGAAAAGCTCTATCTGAAGGCCACCCTGAAAAGAGAACTGGCAGCGTTGGGGGGCATGAAGGAAAAAGAGTTGCCAGCCCTGTTGTTTGCAGAACATCACCAGTCCCATGCCGCCTCCGCCTTCTTCCCGAGTCCTTATGAGAAAGCCGCCGTCATGTGCCTGGACGGCGTGGGGGAATGGGCAACGACCTCTGTCTGGCTTGGCGACGGGCACAAACTCACTGCACAGTGGGAGATCGATTTCCCGCATTCGCTGGGAATGTTGTACTCCGCCTTTACCTACTACACCGGCTTCAAGGTCAACTCGGGCGAATATAAATTAATGGGGCTGGCTCCCTATGGCGAGCCTGAATATGTGGACCTCATCCTGGACAAGCTGATCGACTTGAAGGAAGACGGTACCTTCCGCCTGAACATGGAGTACTTCAATTACGCCACCGGCCTCACCATGACCAACAAGCGCTTTGCTGACCTGTTTGGTGCACCGGCACGGACACCCGAGACCCGGCTCGCACAGAAGGAAATGAATATTGCCCGCTCCATTCAGGAAGTCACTGAAGAAGTGGTGTTGCGACTGGCGCGCACGGTACACAGGGAACTGAACGTGGATTACCTGTGCATGGCCGGTGGTGTGGCACTGAACTGCGTCGCCAACGGGCGCATCCTGCGTGAAGGCCCGTTCAAGGACATCTGGATTCAGCCGGCAGCGGGTGATGCCGGTGGTGCGCTGGGTGCCGCGCTGGTTGCCTGGCATGGCTACCATGACAAACCCCGCCAGGTGAACGGCCATGACCAGATGGAAGGCTCGTACCTGGGGCCACGCTTTCAGGACGCGGCCATCAAGAGCCAGCTGGACGGCATGAATGCCGTCTATGAACAGCTGGACGATGCCGCACTGGATGACAAACTGGGCGCCATTCTGGCCGATGAAAAAGTTGTGGGCTGGTTTCAGGGACGCATGGAATTCGGCCCCCGGTCGCTGGGAGGCCGTTCCATCATCGGTGACCCGCGCAGTGAAAAGATGCAATCGGTCATGAACCTGAAGATCAAATACCGGGAATCCTTTCGTCCGTTTGCACCCGCGGTGCTGGCAGAGGATGTCTCCGAGTATTTTGAGCAGGACCGTCCCAGCCCCTACATGTTAATTGTTGCCCCGGTGAACGAGGCACTGCGCACCCCCATGACGGCCGCACAGCAACAGTTGTTTGGCATTGAAAAGCTGAATGTCCCGCGCTCGACAATTCCCGCAATCACACATGTAGACTACTCGGCCAGGGTCCAGACAGTGCATAAAGAGACCAACCCAAGGTTTCATGCCGTGCTGGAGAGTTTCAAGCAGCGCACCGGTTGCTCGGTGCTGGTCAATACTTCATTCAACGTCCGCGGTGAACCCATTGTGTGCACCCCGGAAGATGCCTACCGCTGCTTCATGCGCACCGAAATGGATTACCTGGTTATTGAGAACTTTCTCCTGGCCAAGGGCGATCAGCCCGCCTGGGAAAAAGATGATTCATGGAAAGACGAATTTGAACTGGATTGAACATGGAAACAACAGTAAACACATATCCTGACAAGCAGGAACTGCGCAAATTCGGGCTGGTATTTGCCGGCATGTTTATCCTGATCTTTGGCCTGTTATTGCCCTGGATATGGGACAAATCCTCACCCATGTGGCCATGGATAGTGGCGGCAGTATTTGTCGTAACCGCACTGCTGGTACCGATGGTACTCGGCCCCGTTTACCAGCTATGGATGAAGATCGGTCATGTGCTGGGCTGGATTAACACCCGTATCATTCTGGGCATAATGTTCTTTTTCATATTCGCGCCCGTCGCACTGGTACTGCGCCTGTTAGGCAAGGACATGCTCAGACGGCGTCTGGACACAACAGCCACATCCTATCGTATAGCAAGCGAGCAACTGCCTCGCGATCGCATGGAGAGACCGTACTAATGCTGGATTTACTGAAAGACCTGTGGGGCTTCCTCAAGGTACGCAAGAAGTTCTGGCTGGCACCCATCATTCTGGTGCTGGTGCTGCTCGGCGCACTCATCGTACTCTCTCAAGGATCTGCCGTTGCGCCGTTTATCTATACCCTTTTCTAGAATTATCCGGCGACACTGCGCCGTTTAAAACGGCCACAGGCTCCAGCCCTCATCCAGCGTGCCCTCACAGCGGGCCAGCTGGGTGTGGTAACTGGAGGCACGCGCACTGACCCGCTTTGCCACCTTGATCAGCCACGGCTTGCTGTTATAGGTCTTGCGCCGATAGCCCCCCTGGCCCTCATGGTAGGCAAGGTATTGACTGTAGGCATCCCACTTCGAGATCCCCAGCATCTGCTGGCTCGTATGGACATACCAGGCGATGAAATCGACCGCGTCGTCGAAATCATCACGGTCCGCACCGTAATTACCTGTTTTCTCCATGTACCACTCCCAGGTTGAATCCTTGGCCTGCGCATAACCATAGGCAGAAGATATCCGTCCCCAGGGAATCACCCAGAGAATATGGTCACGTGGAGGTTTGGCATCATCTATAAACTTCGATTCCTGGTAGATGATGGCCAGTTGTACGTGAATCGGGGTTCCCCATCTCTCGGATGCCTGCTGCGCATCCCGGTACCAGCCACCCTTGTCCGCGAATATTTCACAGCTGTCGGTGATATTCTGGGGTGGATCGGAGGAACAACCCGTCAGGATGATAGTCAACAGGGCTGCCGCAATCAGTGAGGAACGCATTTTGCTGATTCTATACAGTTGATAACTGATATAATAGTCACTCTCAAATAATGCATTTTCGCAGACAGCAAACGGTCAGGATCGGCAATGCCCAGCTATCAAGACATAACGATGAATGATGAACTACCGGGCTTTGATGAACCACTGGCACTGTTACGCGCCTGCCATAAAAACATTCTTGCCCACTGTGACCGGCTGGACGCACTGGTAACGCACATTGACAAACAGGGTATTGATGATGAAGCCCGCAAGGCGGCCCGGAATATTGCCCGTTACTTTTCAACCAGCGCCCTGTTACATCATCGCGACGAGGAAGAAGACCTGTTCCCGCGGCTGAATCGACAATCCATCAAAATCGCAGAACTGATACGGGACCTGAAGCAGGAACATGGAAAACTGGATCAATTGTGGGAAAGCATCGCACCGGAACTGAAAAAGCTCCCGGAGAATGGCTGCAGCGATATTTTTCTGCAGACCGCCCGTGATTTCTGTACCCTCAGCCGCCAGCACGTCAACCGCGAAAACATGGAATTCCTGCCACTGGCTGCCAGCAGCCTGAGTCAACTGGATCTGACTGATATCGGTGAGTCCATGGCCGCACGGCGCGGGGTACGGATATCTGGGATATAGGTCTAAAGATGCCGGTCAATTATGCGCATGACGGACTGCAGCGCGCCCCGGTTCTTTTCCACGACCTCCCTGCCACGCTGACCAATCCGATGCCGTTCATCTGCGTCTCCAAGCCACCGGCTGAGTATACTTAACAGCCCCCCGGTATTTTCTACCTTCTCACAAGCCCCGGCCTGCAACAGCAGTTCACAAATTTCGACAAAATTGAATACATGCGGTCCGGTAACAACGGGCACACCCAGGGCTGCGGGTTCCAGCAGATTATGACCGCCATGCGGCACCAGACTGCCGCCGGTGAATGCCACATCGGATGCTGCATAAAACAGCGCCAGTTCACCCATAGAGTCACCAATAAAGACATCCGTCTCCGGCGTGCAAGGGGTCTGCTCACTGCGCAGTACGGTGTTACAGTCGTGATGACGGCACAACTCTGCGACACTCTCGAAGCGCTCCGGATGACGCGGGACCAGTACCAGCAGGCAATTCCTGAACTGCTTGCGCAGTTGCTGGAAGACATCCAGTAACATTTCATCTTCGCCTTCATGGGTACTGCCGGCCACCCAGACCGCGCGATCGACGCCCCAGTTCCGTCGCAGTATGTCAGCCTGCTCCAGCAAACCTGGCGGGGTGCGTTGTTCGAACTTCATGTTGCCGGTTACTGTAATACAGTGCTCATTGGCGCCCAGACTCCTGAAACGGCTGGCATCCTGCTCGCTTTGTGCCGCAATCTCCGTCACGGCAGACAGGGTCCCGGCAGCCAGACTGCGCACACGCCGATAGCCGGTGACCGACTTTTCCGACAACCTCGCATTGACCAGTAACAGGGGCACAGACCGCTGCTGGCAGGCATAAAACAGGTTGGGCCAGAGTTCGGTTTCCATGACAATCGCCAGCTGCGGCCTGACACGGTCCAGGAACCTGGAGACCACGCCCGGCAAGTCATAGGGAGCATAAACATGTGCCACATCGCTACCGAACAGTGCTGTTACCCGCGCCGAGCCCGTGGGCGTGACGGTTGTTATCAGGATGGAATGATCCGGCCGCTGTTCGAACAGGGCCTGTACAAGCGGTTCGGCCGCCATCACCTCCCCCACCGATACTGCATGAATCCAGATAACCTGCTCACCCAGCGCCGGCTCAATCGTGCCAAAACGCTCCGGCCAACGACGCCAGTAATCCCGTGCCCGGATACCACGCCATGCCAGGCGTGCGATGACAACAGGCATCAGCAGGTACAGAAGTAATGTGTAGAATTTTCTCAAGGGTGAGATGACCTGTAACGATCATTCATTGCACTGCCATAGAGACGGCCTATACCCGGTCTTGCAGCCAATCCATGTACAGTCGCACGCCTTCTTCAACTGACTTGAAAGGCCGGTCATATCCCAGGTTACGCAATACGGCTATATCGGCTTCTGTATAGCTCTGGTAGCGTCCACGCAGATGATCCGGGAAGGGGATAAATTCAAGCTCACCCCGGCCATACCAGGCGAGAACTGCCATGGCGACATCCTTAAAGCTCTGACAACGACCCGTCCCCAGGTTCACGATGGCGGACTTGTCCGGATTATCGAGGAACCACAGGTTCACATCTACCACGTCATCGATGTAAATAAAGTCACGGCGTTGCTCGCCATCACCGTAGCCCTCGCAGCCCTCGAACAGGCGCGGGTTCTCGCCCGCATTCAGCTGCTGACTGAGATGATAAGCGACACTGGCCATGCTGCCCTTATGCTGCTCGCGCGGCCCATAGACATTGAAATAACGGAAACCTGCAATCTGGCAGCTGGCTTTTGGCAAAATCCGGCGCACGTACTGATCAAACAGGAATTTTGAATACCCATACACATTCAGCGGCGACTCATACTCCCGAGATTCACTGAAGACGCTGCCGCCACCATAGACGGATGCCGACGAGGCATACAGGTATGCAGCATTGTTTTCCAGACAATAATGCAGTAACGACTTTGAGTACCCATAATTATTATTCATCATATACAGGCCATCCCACTCGGTGGTGGCCGAGCAGGCACCTTCATGAAAGATTGCGTCAACGGATTCGCCAAGGTCAGTGCGGTTGCGGATCTTCTCGATAAAATCGTCTTTATCGAGATAGTCCAGGATCTCGCAATCGACCAGATTCAGAAACTTGGTACCGTCTTTCAGGTCATCAACGACCAGCACATCTTCGCGGCCACGCTCATTCAGTCCCTTGACGATATTACTGCCGATAAATCCGGCTCCACCTGTCACAATAATCATTTTAAATTCCCGGTTATGTCCCGATTAGACCATCATTGCGAAGAACAAGGTGATGAAGCAATCTCAAAATGACTGGTTACTGATGCTGAGATTGCCGCGCTACGCTCGCATTGACAAAAATATTTCTATTTATCAGGATCCCTTGTCAAATCTTACACCCTTAAGCGGTGATTCCTGAAGACTGATAATCCCTGGCGGCCGCTTTCCCAAACGCCGCTGTACCCGCCGGTACCAGTCTTTTCTTGCGCCGGGGCCGGCTGCAGGCCCGAGCCAGGCTGCCAGTCAGGCCGGTACCCGACCCGGGTTCCCTGAAAAATCTGCAGGCAACGACAACCGGTCATTTAATCGTGCTGCCGAATGGCATCGATAATGCTGCTGGTCGAGCAGCCATCCTCAAAACCAAGCACGACCACATCACCACCCCGGCGTTTCACACAATCGTAGCCGGCAATGTCTTCAGGCTGGTAATCGCCCCCCTTTACCAGCAGGTCTGGACCGATTTTGCAGATCAACTGCTCGGGCGTGTCCTCAGAAAAAGGCACAACCCAGTCAACGCTTTCCAGTGCCGCCAGTACGATCATGCGCCGATCAAGCGGATTAACCGGCCGACCGGCACCCTTGAGGCGTTTGACGGAATCATCATCATTGACCGCCACAATCAACCGGTCACCCAGACGTCTGGCCTCGGCCAGGTACGCCACATGTCCGGCATGCAGGATATCGAAACAGCCATTGGTCATAACGATCCGTTCACCATGGGAGCGGGCATCCTCGACCGCAATCTGTAGCTGCTCGGCATTCATTTCCCCGAAACCGGCATCCTGGCCGTGCTGCGCGGTGCGTCGCAACTCCGGTACGGATACACTTGCTGTACCCAGTTTGCCGACCACGATACCGGCCGCAAGATTGGCAAGCGCCGTAGCTGCAGGCAATGCCTCACCCGCTGCCAGCGCAGCCGCCAGTACCGAGATAACCGTATCGCCGGCACCCGTTACGTCAAACACCTCGCGTGCCCGTGTCGGCAGATGGAACTCGGGGGCTCCCTGTCGCAGCAGAGTCATACCGTGTTCACCACGCGTAACCAGCAGTGCATCAAGGTCATGTTGCTCGAGGAGCCTGTTGCCTTTTTTGACAAGGTCCTGTTCGCTGGTACAGGCACCTGCCACCAGCTCAAATTCGGCCATATTGGGCGTGATCAGGGTGGCGCCTTTATAACGACTGAATTCCAGTGCCTTGGGGTCAATCAGCACCGGTTTGCCCGCCGCACGCGCAAGGCTTATTAACGGCTCGATATCTGCCAGCGTACCCTTGCCATAGTCAGACAACACCACGACATCACTGTGATCCAGAGCCTGCCGATAGCTCGCCATGAGGGCAGAGCCATCTATGGTCTCGAAACCGTCCTCGAAATCAAGCCGGATCAATTGCTGGTGACGGCTGATCACACGCAGTTTCGTGACCGTAGGCATATCAGCAATCTTCTGGAAGCGGCAGTCAATGCCGGCACCTGATAACAGGGTTTCAAGCGAGCCGGCCGCTTCATCATCACCGGTAACACCCAGCAGACGTGTCTGCGCTCCCAGTGCAGCGATATTGAGCGCGACGTTTGCCGCACCACCGGCACGTTCCTCGGATTGACCAACGTGGACGATCGGCACCGGCGCCTCCGGCGAAATCCTGGACGTTGCGCCATGCCAGTAACGATCCAGCATAACGTCACCGACGACGAGTACGCGTGCCTGGTCAAAAGGAGGAATATGTATCTTCATAAGCGCTGGCAAGAACCGGCAAAAACAGTCGCTGCTGATGATAACACAGGCACCGGCGGCGAAAATTCTGCGGTTTGTTGACGGCCGCTGCGCGCGTACAATCGACCATTATTCATGCGCCACTATCCCTACTCAATTCGCTATTGGCCAACCTGGAGCGGACTGGGCCTGTTGTGGTGCCTGGCACAACTTCCCTATGCCTGGCAGCTTGCCATTGGTCGCCGCATCGGAAAACTGTTCTGCCGGTTTTCATCCCGGCGCAGACATATTGCCGCCACCAACCTGTCACTCTGTTTCCCCGAACTTACCCCTGCCGCCAGAGAGGAAATATTGCAGGAACAATTCTCCTCCATGGGCATCGGTGTGATGGAAATGGCCATGAGCTGGTGGGGCACCGAGCCGCAATTAAAAAAGCTCGCCCGCCTGGAGGGACTGGAACACCTGCACCAGGCACTCGAACAGGGCAAGGGTGTCATCCTGCTCAGCGCACATTTTACGACACTTGAGATCGGCGGCCGCCTGCTGTCCATGGCCGCACCGTTCCATGTTATGTACCGGCCACACAAGAATGACGCCTTTGAATCCATGCTCCAGGCAGCACGCACCCGGCACTTCAAGAAGGCCATCCCGCGCGGGGATTTGCGCGGCATGCTGAGAAGCCTGCAGGAAAACATCCCGGTCTGGTACGCGCCCGACCAGGACTATGGCAGGGAACAGAGCATCTTCGTACCGTTCTTCGGCATCCGTACCGCCTCCATTACCGGCACATCCCGCCTCGCCCGCATCAGCAAGGCGCCAGTGGTACCTTTTTTCCAGACCCGGCTGCCCGGCACCCGGGGTTATCAATTGACACTGTATCCGGCACTGCAAGATTTTCCGGGTACATCAATCGAAGCGGATACCTGCCGTATCAACGCCATTATTGAAGCACGCGTGCGCGCACAGCCTGGACAGTATCTGTGGGCGCATCGGCGTTTCAAGACCCGGCCGGAAGGTGAACCCGGGGTTTACGACTAGCCTCGCAGGTACAGATTGCACGCGTGATGAATGTCCCAGGGTGTTTATCGCGGATGCAATCCGCTCCACAGGAAATATGATTCTCTATGGCTCAAGCAGACACAAATAAAATCCTGCTGATCACACTGAGCAATATTGGTGATGCCCTGATGACCACGCCCGTTCTTGAAGCGTTACATCACCGGTACCCGCAAGCAGTCATCGATATTGTCACGGATGCACGCGCAAGTGATCTGTTCGAGTATTGTCCTTACCGGGGAGAAATCATACTCAAACAGAAGGGCTGGCGCGGCACGATCGCGCTGCTGAAACGGCTGCGTGTTACACGCTACGACCTGATCGTTGATTTGCGTACCGATGGCCTGACACTGTTATTACGCGCCCGGCGCAAGCTAACCCGGCGTGGCAACAGGACCACGGGCGGGCATGCTGTTGAAAGGCACTTTGGTGTTATTACGCAGAATGTTCGACCGGCAAAGATCCCTCCCCAACGGATCTGGCTGACCAAATACCAGCGGACATTTGCACAGCAACGACTGGCTGACCTTCCCGGGAAACGCTGGCTTGCACTGGGCCCGGGGGCTCGCTGGGCGCCTAAATGCTGGTCCCCGGAAAACTACGTCGACCTTGCGAACCAGCTGACAGATTACTTCGATGCCATTATTTTACTTGGCAGCAACGATGACATGGCCGCCTGCCAGCGTATTTCTGAAAGCCTTGCTCTGCCACACCGGAACCTTGCCGGGAAAACAGACCTGCTGCAGGCCGCAGCCATACTGGAACAGGCACAACTCTTTGTTGGCAGCGATTCAGGGCTGGGCCATCTTGCCGCAGCATCCGGAACAGCAACGCTAACCGTGTTCGGACCCGGTGATCCCGAACGTTACCACCCCTGGCAGCCGCAGGCCCGCTGGGTTCAGAGTGGGAACGACAGTATTGATAATGTAACTGTTCGCCAGGTTGTTGAGCATGTCCGGGTAGCAACATGAAACGTGGACTGCCCCTGTTTATCAGTATGAATGGTTTGGAGGTGGGACTTTAGTCCTACCCATTGCGGGGCTAAAGC